>NZ_JAAXCS010000078.1:0-6442 GCF_013309895.1 Wolbachia endosymbiont of Atemnus politus
AGCACTCAGGAGCCATTTTCCAGCAAGACAATGCTCGGCCACACTCAGCAATGATTTCACAGAAATGCCTTCGACAAGTTGAACCCCTTCCATGGCCCTCACGGTCCCCAGAATTATCCATAATTTAACATGTATGGGACGCCGAGTTGGACATCTTACATGTTTGGCCGACCTAGAGGCCCAATTGCAGCGTTTTTGGGCAAAAATGCCTAAGGACTTTATAAGGAACCTGTGTGTCTCCATTCCAGCACGTTTTGCATCTTGCATTCACTCTAGAGACGGTGCAACAGGATACTAGATCCTCCATTTCATTTGGGAATTTTTCAGCAATAAGTTGTTCCTTTGATCTGAAATTTTAATCATTTCTTAGTATCACCATCAGTTATACGTAGAATAAATTTCATTTTATTCTGAAGATTATTTCATGGTGTTGCATTTTGGATGGCCAGCAGTGTATATAAGCTAGCTAACTTAAAAAAATGAAGTGCTATTAAAGTTCATCCGTGGGTTCTTTCCCTTTTTTTAGCTGCTGCCACAATACACTTTTCAACAGATTTAAATTCTTTAGACTTAAGTTCTTTATATTGAAGTTCTTCAGATTGAAGTTCTTCACTCATTGGCTTATTACAGCAAGGACAAAACGTTTCCTCTCCTTCTTTATGCAAATATATTAATGGATGACCAGAACCCTCATCGTCTTCGTAACCACGACAACAAACTATTATACTATTATCCCCCACTTCTGTTATATTGCTCCTTTAATTTATAATATTTTATGTATTGAATATACATGTTTGAGAATAGAAAATAAACATTATTCTTCGATTCTTACCCTATTCATATTCAGATTAATCAATTCTTTCTGAACTCCCTCTGGCGCGAATTTGCTGGCACTTTCTCCTAATCTCGCTATTTCTTTTACAAAACTTGATGAGATAAATTGAGTGTCTTCAGAGGCAGGAAGAAATATGGTCTCAATTTCCAGAAGAAGTTTATAATTTACCAAACTCATTTGAAACTCATAATCAAAATCCGATACTGCTCTGAGCCCTCTAATGATAACAGAAGCATTTTGCTCTTGGGCAAACTTCATCAACAACCCATTTAAAGATACAACATCTGCATCAATCCCAAACCTTTTCATTTTATTTTCTGCCATGCTTGTTCGTAGCTTTGCGTCAAAAGTAGTACGCTTAGTGATATTTTATGCAACGCCGATTATTAGTTTATCAACTAGTTTACAGACTTTTTTTATTATGTCAATATGTCCAAAGGTTATTGGGTCAAATGTGCCAGGATAAATTCCTATTCGATTATTAATGTTCTTCCTTTATTTTTATACAAATTACTTTAAAAACTTTTAATTGATATAATAACATTTTTTATCTAAAAATGAAAGCATATGGTTGGCCTGATAGCTCAGTTGTTAGAGTAAAGAACTGAAAATCTTTGTGTCGCTGGTTCGATTCCTGCTCAAGCCACTTTCTCTTTCTTACTGAATTTACCTTTTTATTGTAAAATGTTCTATAATATATTATACTATTAATATAGATATCAGGAGATAATGTATAAATATTATAACAGAATACTTAATGCCCTATTAATTGTAGTTCTATTATTTAGCAGCATTACTTATGCAGGCGCTAGTGAAAATTTGCATTCAATAAATGGTGACATAGTTGTTGACTTATTGAAAACAGAAGAAGAAACATATCCACATGAGGCTGGGCTATCTCAAACTATATATGAGATGTTTAATAACTATGGAATTAAGACTGTACTAATTGATTATAATAAGATAATCAGCCTTAAAAAAATTCAGGCAGAGTCTCTTAATCTTGCAAAACAAGAAAAAATACTGGCAAAGAGACTGGCATTAGACCGAATAAAAGTTGAAGTTGCTAAATTTATTAAAGAGCACAAAATTAACAGAATATTTATTCCAGGAAATTACTACAATTTACATTCAGAACCATTTCCTCCCACTCCTTGTGGTCAAATTGTTACTGAGGCAATTGTGAAAATAGTATATGACAATCCTGCAATTCACTTACTTGGTATATGTGGCGGTTTGCAAGGCATTATGAATGCAAAAGGGATTGAAGTAGTGAGTGTGGCAAATCTCGTGAGTGATGAAGAGAAGCAAAGATCTCATTTAAAATCAGCACCTAATCAACAGCAAGAAAATGTACCTTTCCAGCAGATAAAGATAATTCCAAATAGTCGCTAAGCAGAAGTGGTGGCTAAATTTTTACCACCTGACGTAAATGGCTGGTTTTCCACGTGTTTTCCAGATGCTCATTCAAGAGTGATAAATAATACGCCAGAAAATAGAAGAAATTTAGAGTTACTTGGATATAAAGTTACAGCATTCTCCAGTGATGGGGTAATAGAGGCTATTAAAGATAAGCATGGTAATATATACTTTCAAAGTCACCCAGAAGCCCTTGTTGTGAAATCAGATAAAAACCTCTATTTATAAAATCACAAGGCACGTCAGGTTTCAACACTGGTTGCCATAGCAATTATATAAATGATTTTCTTTATCGTACTTGATGGGAACGCTTTAAAAGTTTTTTTATTCTAAACGCTAGATGTTTATTATTGCTTTAGCTGTAAAAATATGTTTACAATCTTTTCAACAAAGAAAAAGCAGCAAGGAGTGAGCCAAAAGCGATAAGGAAGGATCCGAGCCAGATCAGGCATAGGTATTCCAGGTTTATAGTGCACTTTGGTTGCAATTTTGCTCTTACTCTTATCAATCTCGCCAATTGCAACGTAAATATCAGAAAATAGATTATGATAAATACTGCTTTCAACATTTTTCAGACCCTCCACAAGATAAAATCTATATTCAGGTGCTATTCTACCCAATACCTTATTATTCAACAAATTCCTGATATCCATCGTACCTTTTACTGCATGGAAATTCTTCTCTTTTATAAATTCAATATTTCGCAAAGTAACTTTGAATTTATTGATTGTTATGCTATCACCTATTTTTAAGTAGCTCTCTTTTTTTCCCGCCAACCAACTAAATAGGCTATACCGAGTACTAGAATTGCCACTCCAGCATGAGCGAGCATCATTGCATAGTAAGACTTGGAAACTTTTCTTCCTAATAAAATTGATTCAATCGGCGCCACCTTAAATAAACGAATTCTTTTGCTATATGCTTCCAAAACAAAGACTAATAATGCTATGGAGATGATAATTGACAGCACTCTTATTTGCTCCATATGAAATATAAACGGCAAAATAGCTGCAGCACTAAAAAATGAGAATCTGTATTCACGGATTATTGTCAATAGACTATTTCCCTGCCAACGGCAGTATTGCCCAATTATCGTAAGGATTAAAATAGACAGTGCAATTGGGTTAAATAAGGAATTGTAGTATGGTGCTCCAACTGAAATGAGTTCACCGGTCAAGTATTCAAGCATTGTCGCGTATAAAGTGCCAACAAACACGATGAAAAAGGCAGTGATAAATAATAGGTTGTTTATCAACATCATCGTGAAACGTGAGAAGAATTTTTTGCCCTCTGTCATTTGAGTAGCTTGACTGCTCGTCTCTTTTTTCTGGTCAAACACTGGGATGACACTGAAGATGTCCGATTTTTTCTCGCAAATATTACAAATATTACTAAGCTACAGGCTGTAGTTACACCAAGTAAAGCTAACATATAAAGTCCGTATCTTGGATCAAACGTATGCACTGAAGCAAGTATTCCAGAGCGGACTAAAAACGTTCCAGTTATACTCAATATAAAAGTTGTAAACGTGATCAAAACGGCAAAGTTCCTTAAAACATTGAAATTTCGTATCACGAGTAACAGATGTGTCAGTGCTGCTGCAATTAACCAGGGCATCAAAGAGACGTTTTCTACTGGATCCCAAAACCAAAATCCACCCCAACCAAGTTCGCAATATGCCCACCAACTGCCAAGGCTAATGCCCAAAGTAAGTAGTGGCCAAGAAATAAGTACCCAAGGCCTAACTGTTTTAGCCCAAACATTTCCTTCAACGTTTGTAATGAGTCAGCTATAGAAAGCGAAAAAGGAACGCTAAATCCAAGGTATCCTAAATACAATATCGGTGGATGAATAGCAAGACCAATATCTTGCAATATTGGATTAAAACCAAGACCATCTGGTTCAATGCTTGGCATTTTAGGGAAAAAGGATTGGATTCAAGTAAAGCGAACAACAAAAAACAGAAGCAAATTAAGCCCTTAGTGATCAAGGATACCTTCTTCAATTTACTGTCATTAGTTCGTTCTTGTGTCATTCCAGTGTCAAGCACTGGAGGCTATACAAATATCTATTAGTAATAAATAAAAAGTGAGCACTAAGGTCTAAAAAGCAACATAGTCCCTTCTTTATTCCCCTAAACGGCACAGATCTTATAGATCAAAGGTTTCGTTGTATGAGAGTGGTAATACGCGTTTTCGAGTGAGAAATCGTTTATAATGTGACAATAAATTAGTATGACCATTGACGCTGATGCACAGAAAAATATGGCAATAGTGATGGAGCTGAGCGGTAGAAATAAATATGTTAAGGAAAATAAGCAAGCTACAATAGCAAAATATTTCCAAGTTCAGGCATAAACTATAGTTATTTACATGAATAATATTACTAATAACGAGCAAGGAGTCAAAGTTTTAATATATAAGCAAAATTATTATCCATATTTCACAGCTACAATTACGTTCACAGTAAGTAAAAATTAAATATTAAATTTTATACTTTTAATATAGTGTTGAGGTAATACCATGGGTACAATTAAAGTCAGTAAATCTCTATTTAATAGAAATAATAAAGTAAGAAAACATTATGACGAGCCATTAGCTGAAAAAATCTTTATACTATTTTAGGATTTAACGGTAGAAAAGATTTTGAATATAAGACAAATAAATTAGTTAATAATGAAAATTGGCAATTATTCGTTGATTGTTTTTCAAAGGAAATTGATTATGTGGCAACCGAACAAGTTGTAAAAAAACATTGTTTTTGACATTGCTATAAGTGATCTTGGTAGTGCTTTTACCAAAACTGAGCATCTGATATTGAATGAAAAACAAGACAGTAAAATGAGAAGAAGAGCAATTAAAAAGCTATTGGCATTTTGAGAAAGGTCAGACCTGAAAAAGCATTTCATGAACTCTCAGTAATGAAAAAGCAAGCTGAGGATTTTTACAAACCGATTTTTATAAAGCCCAAAGCAAGCAATTACAAGGATTTACTCCATCTGGTGGACAGCTTTTTGCGGAAACTTTAAAATATATCGAAACACTAGAGAAATTGTCTGAAGTAATAAAAGAAGAACTAATTAAAGACGTCTTATTAAGCCAATGTTAGTTCGTTCGATAAAACATTTCCTAAATCACACGGTAAAAGAAGAACTAATTAAAGACGTCTTATTAAGCCAATGTTAGTTCGTTCGATAAAACATATCCTAAATCACACGGTAAAAGAGAAGATGCTATAGCAATACTATCAAGTGATGAGATGAGGAACTTTTACGATAAAAGCGTAGAAGAAGGAGTATTACAGCCACTGGCATCTTAAAAGAATGTAAAAACCTATATGACAAAATACCACCAGGCTGAATATGAATCCATGGGTTCAGTTAACAGAAAAGAACGGAATGAATCTAAGAGTGTAATTGACAGAAAAGAAAAGAAAAAAACTTGACGGAAATAGATAAGTCAATAATCGGAATAATTACCGACATAAAAAAATACAGGGAAGCAATTATTAACAGTAAAAACTTTCAAAATTCTTACATAAAGGAAAAAGAAGAATATCCATTGAGGAGCAATGCATGCCAGAAAATGATTGATATATACCAAAAATGAATTGATGGATATCAGGAGAAAATTTGTCAAAGCTTGATCCAAATAAAAGAAATATTCAAAAGCATTACGCAAGAAACGAGCAGTTCACTTAGTGTGGAAGAATTTGAGTAATATATGCATGAAGCAAAACAGGTTAATGGAGAATTCGATTCAGCTTTATCGAACATGCAGAACAAGTTGGATGCTCAACTGGAAAAAATGGAAAATCCTTCAACAGAACTAAAAGAATCTTCACACATCAGCAGTAAGACTGAAGTAACTCGGTTATAGTTACTTGGATGTTGGGTCTCCTGTACTGTTTATGCAATTTTCTGACTATTAAAAAACTCTGCCCTAGCTTTAGTAAACTCAGTTGAGGGCTTTGAAAAAAACGCAGTTTTTATTGCGCGGTACGCACAAAATAATGCGCAAGCAGCTGTACCTGTTGCAAGGATAATAAATCCAATTTTATCTGCTTTTCTGAAATTTCCAACTGCGGCTTCAATTGCACTGCCGATACTTGTACATAGAAAAACTGCCACACCATAAGAGTATAGTAACGCCTCATTACGATCAACGGCACCAAATAGCTGTCCAACTT
>NZ_JAAXCS010000079.1:0-6438 GCF_013309895.1 Wolbachia endosymbiont of Atemnus politus
AGAAAATCTTACGAAAAAGTGGATCATGAGATATTTAGAGCTCTGTGGCAATGGTCAAAACGCAGGCATCCTAATAAAGGCTTACGTTGGATTAAAGAGAAATACTTTAAGACCAAAGGAGCAAGAAGATGGTGCTTTACAAAATTGACTATGAATAAAGGTGCAATTGAGTCGAAAGAACTATTTCAAGCAACAAGCGCATCAATTCTTCGTCACAAGAAAATTAAGGCTGAAGCAAATCCCTACGATAGAGAGTGTTATGCTTACTTCGAAAAACGTAGATCAAATAATCTTTCTCTTTGTGAAGAGTGCAAGGTATGAATAATGTTAATCTTAGTAAGGAATTTGAAATGCCTGAATATTGGAAAGAAATTGTTGCCGGTTCTCAAGAAAAGGACTTAAGATGACTCGAGCAATATGAAGGGAAACTTTCAAGTACGGTTCCTAGAGGAGGGTTTGGTGGAATATATCTCAGTCCTCTATACTCTTACTCGTACAAGAGAATATTTTGTAGTGAAAAAAATAAGAATATTCTCATCCATTTCATGAATGATATTTTAGGTTGTACTGGAGTAAGTAAAGTACAAGAAGTAGAGTTCTTAAGTACTATCTTGGATCCCGAAATTGCCTCTGATAAGCAAAGTATTGTTGATGTTCTTTGTAATGATGGAATTGGTAACAGATTTGTGATTGAGATGCAGCTTGCTCGCGACAAAGGCTTTGAAAAACGTGCACAACTATATGGTGCCAAAGCTTAATCAAGGCAACTAGATAAGTCTTGTAATTACATTGACTTAAAGAAAGTTTTCTTTATCGCTATTTCAAATTGCAACTTACTTCCTCAAAAGGTTGATTATATCTCTACTCATAATATACGTGATATAAAAACCAACGGACATTACTTGAAAGACTTTCAATTCGTCTTTATTGAGTTACCTAAATTTGCAAAAAGCAGAGTAGAAGAGCTAGAAAGCACAATAGAAAGGTGGTGCTTCTTTTTTAAATATGCAGAAAAACTACTGAAAAAGATCTAGCAAATATTTCAACAGAATCGCCAATAATAAAGCCAGCATATGTTGAATTAGATAAGTTTCATTGGAATGAAAAAGATTTAATAGCATACGAAGAAAGAGTAATGGATCTGCGCAAAGAAGAAGCGATTTTTGAGTATAGGTTTGATCTTGCCACTGAAAAGGGCAAAAAGATCGGTAGAGAGGAAGGCAAAGAGAAAGGTATCAAAATTGGTGAAGAAAAGGGAAAAATTGAAGTGGCAAAGGCAATTCTTACCGATAATGTTGACATCGACACTATTGCCAAGTTTACTGGCTTTTTCGTTAGCAAAGTTGAAGAATTAAGAAGTATGTTTCAAGCCGAGGAGAAATAGCAATAGCCTAATCCACTTTCAGTTCCTCAGCATGTAAGTTGCGTGGTAAAGACTCTAGTTCCTTTGCAACGCTCAGCTCTCTATTTTTTACATGCATACCAAGCTTATTGAATTCTCGAGCAGCTGGAAATACTCTTGCTTCGAGTGAACCAGCAGTTTTATTATAATGATCAACAGCGCTTTATAAGCTTCTGCGCAGATTATCAAAATTTTCACCCATTGTGCAGATTCGTTCATATAAAATATGACCTAGTTCACTGATTTTCTTTGCGCTTTCGGCTATCATATCTTGCTTCCATCCGTATGCTACTGCTCTCAGCAGCGTCACTAAAGTGATTGGTGTTGCAATAATCACCTTCTTCTC
Source organism: Wolbachia endosymbiont of Atemnus politus (assembly GCF_013309895.1). Classification (NCBI taxonomy): domain Bacteria; kingdom Pseudomonadati; phylum Pseudomonadota; class Alphaproteobacteria; order Rickettsiales; family Anaplasmataceae; genus Wolbachia; species Wolbachia endosymbiont of Atemnus politus. The sequence continues at coordinate 1,749 of NZ_JAAXCS010000079.1, forward strand.
TATTCCAATTTCTATCAACGCAGGCTCGTATTCCAGTGCTGCACTGAAAACCCCCTCTCCTGTTAAAAAAAGCACCACGAGTTCTGGTGTATTTTCAAACTTATTCCAATACTCTTTTTACCCAAATCGTTTACATATTTTTTTATTGCCAAAGAATGATTCTTTAATTTTTCCCTTTGTATCTGCAAATCATTTTGTGACATAGCATCCATGTAAGAATCCAGCGGCACTTTTGCGTCTATTATTATTTGTTTTCCAGACGGCATTCTTATTATTAGATCAGGACTCAATAAATTATCCTCATTTTTATCAAACACCGATGGCTGAGCAAAAAAATCGCAATATTCAATCATCCCCGCCATTTCTACCACTCTTTTGAGTTGCATTTCACCCCACTTCCCTCTAATTTGAGGTTTTCTCAGGGCATTAGCAAGGCTAGAAGTTTGATTCATTAATGCTTCACAATTTGCTCTTTTAAACCTTCGTAGGCCCTACCCTGCCCTTCTCTAGCTTGCGTATTTCACTATCAAATCTTTCAAATTTTTCTTTTATTGGCGTTACAACTTCATTGATTGTTGCTAGTCTTTTTTGAAATCACTTTCTGTCTCTTTTAATTTACTATCAATTACTTCCTTTGCTAAGTTCAAAAAAATTATTGTTATTCACTTGCAAAGCATCAAGAGACAGTGCTTTAAAAGTATTTGTGAGTCTCCCCTCTGCTTTTGTTAATAATTCTATTTCTTTTTTCTTCTTCTCACGTTCTTTTTGCAGAGTTATTTCGAGTTCTTCATTTTGATTTTTAAATCAACTATTTCCTCATCCTTATTCAATAAAGTTTGTTTTGTCTTTTGAAGTTCACATTCCAACTTACATAAATTGCCTTCAAGGTTTGCTTTCTCCTCGCTCAGTTTTCTATTTCTTTTTGTAATGAAATATAGTAGTAAGGAGAATCCAAGAAATATAGAATTAAAAAGCATCAGAACACAAAAGAAAATCGTATTCATAATACTATATAACTTTTGTGTATTTAGGAAAGAAAAATGGAGCACATTTTCAAATGCTCCTTTCCAAAGATTCAGTCGTAGTAATACCCGATATTACTTACTATGACTACCAGCAACAATAACTTTTGTTGTAGGATTCGTAGTTTCTGAATTTGGTGAATATTATTTGCAACGACTTTAGATATGAATGTATCAGATATCTCATATATATTATTTACCTTAACCTCTCTTGTTGCATCGCTCAAACCTAATATTTCTTTCATTTCTACTATGTGATCATATGCGATAGCCTGATTTGCTACCTTATCTATAGAAAAAAGTGGTAAACCCGACTGATGATCGAGACCGATTTTATAACGGGCAATGCAACGCTTATTTTCACCAGATCCGATTCTTGCACAATCAAAAATGTCTTCTGCAGTTTTTGTCGATAAAATCAGTACTAGCTTGTCATCTTTCTCGTAAATGACGTCGGTTGAAATGACAGGTTCAGGTTTCTTATGCTGTTTAACATCAGCTTGATTGTCAGTATTATAGGTTTGAGCGGGGTTATCTTGCTCCTCTAAATTGTCAGTTGTCTTTTGTTCAGAAGGTTCTGCAACTATTAATTACCCTAATTTTTCGATGGCTCTACTGTCTGTCTTTTACCGTCTGGAGATTCTCCTTGTTGTGGTGTATTTTGGTTATTAACCCTTGCTTCACTTTTTTTTACCATCAAACAACCACTTCCTCCCTGAAGAAATTTTTCTTGCAATCCATGAAATTCTTGTATGATCAGCAATCCACTTAAAAAACTTTTTTATGCTTTTCCACATATTTTACTCCTTAAATTAATAATAAATTTACTTAATTATTTCATATAAAGTTTAATATTACTATTTTTTACTTTAAAGAGAAAATATGTAGTAAAAAGAAGTAAAACGGCGCGGAAGTTTTCAGTTCTTGCTTACCTGCAGCAATTTAATGGCACTGGTGTTCACAACCTCCCCACCGACACGCCTCGTGTTAAAAAACTTCACATAAGGTTTATTCGTATAAGGATCTCTCAATATTCTCATCCCTCTGCTATCTACGATCTTATAAGCTTGTTTGAAATTTGCCACTGCAATTACTGGCAGTTGATTGTTCGGCGCAGATGGCATATCAGAAGATTGATATACCGGTATTCCCATTAAAGTATCTGGAGCTTCAAGCGACAAACTAGGTTGCCAAAGGTACTGACCTGTTTGAGATTTTAGTAGCCTAACGTCCTTCAATGTACTTCTGTTCATCAAAAATGATGAATTTTTAGAGTAATACTTGTTTAGAGAATAGTACAATACCATTATTGAATCGCTATCCAATTTGTCAGTTTTAACTCGCTCTACCTTATTATAACCATTTCCATCTCCATAAGCTAAAATTCCTTTGGGTTAAAAGTACCCTCACCCTTAATAAAGACTTCGCTTTCTTCTTTCCTAAAAGTTTCGGCAACCTTTTCTACTAGCCAACTTTCAACATCGACAAATGCATCATCGAGTAGCTTCTGCGATATTTGAGGTTGAGCGTATAACTCGTAAGTTGTAATAGAAATCTTTTGGATTTTAGGCGTATCCGTGTCTTTTGCAAAATCATATTTAGATTTGCTGCCACCATCTTCATCATCCACTGTTTCGCCACTCCAACCTGCACTAGCACGTTTATAGTCTTCTATAATATAATATAATGTTTCAGTGGAAATTCTTTGACTGGAACATATTTGCCGCATTGGAGACGAGTTAATTAAACGCTTGCTTATGCGTTTTACAATATGTGAAGTAACTAGATATCCTCCAATATCGCCATCATCTCCACTGAGAGTTTTGCGCAATAACCCGCTTTCTACTCCCTTGCGAATATAATCAGAAAAATGCTAATCGCTTCTGCTAAAATCTGTACTAACTTCTGACCGTTGGACGGCAGTTTAAATAAAATCCAAGCGTTCTTTGCAATTATCATTGTTACTATTTATCTTACATAACTGCTCAACTGTTGCAGAATCAGCACGCCCCTTGCTTTCAATTTCTTTTAGTCTGCGATCATTTATTATTTTAAATTGTTCCCACGATGAAACTAACTCATCAACGCGGTGAGTAATATCGGTGAGTGACATAACAGCCTCCCTTGAAAATAAAAATGAATGGAAGTAAGATACAAGTACAACTGCTGCACTTGCATGATCTGGCTTTCTTGGTAGTTTAGACTACAATGCTGGTATTACTTATATACTAGAAACATAGACTAGAAAACTGTACAGTGCTACCTAAGTAGCACCGCATAGTATATTAAATATGTCACTGAACTAAGTTAAGTAAGGAAAAATATGAAAGATAACAATACTATATAATGTTCATTTTTTCATGTTAAGCACTTTTTAAATTTTTTTTGCAGCTTCAATCAAGTCAATGATCTTAATATTAATTCTGCACTATTTGCAGGATTGCCGCTTTTTGTAATGGGTCTACCGACCACGATATGATCAGCTCCTGAATTCATTGCTTCTTTTGGTGTTGCTGTCCTCTTTTGGTCATCATGGCCGGGATCTACACGAATTCCCGGAGTAATAATCTTAAAGTCTTTACCGCACTCTTTGCGCACTTCTTGAGCTTCCAGCACCGAGCAGAATATTATATACAGCCCAATCTTTTTTGCAAGCTTTGCAAGCAAAATCACTTGTGATTTCACCTCTTTTGTCACTCCAAGCTCATTCAAATCCTCATCCCTCATACTAGTTTGCACGGTTACTCCAATCAGTTTCGTTTATGTACCTTTCACTACACTTAAAGCTTCCTTTATCATTTTTGTTCCACCACTAATATGTAGTGTTAATATTTCAAAAAACACCCAAAGCCTCTATTGCTTCAACTGTTTTAGCTACAGTGTTTGGAATATCATGCAATTTCAGATTTAAAAAAATGGTACATTGCATTTTGCAACTTCTCTCACTCCAGAAGGACCATGAGCAGCAAAAAATTCTAATTCCAGTTTTACCATGCCAACCTTACCAAGTAGAGTATTAGCTAAAGATACAGCCTCATTTAAATCTTGTGTATTTAGTGCGAATATTATTTGGTTCATTGTATACCTTTTAAGTTCTGAATATCGTCCTGACATGTTACCATATTATTGTATAACATACTAGTTGGGGTAGAACATCTACTGTTATACCCAAGATCTCCTTTCTGCATGTGAAGTTTCATCTTGTACTGCATTTTCTTGTAATACATTTTGCTCCAGCGTGTTTAGTATTTCCTCTAAATTGTTAATAAGCCCACTGTGCTCCTTTCCGCTTTTAGAAACTGATCAAAAAAACTCTATCAACATTAGAATTTTCAGATGAGTGCTCTTTGTTTTGTTTATATAAATTAATATTTTTACTTGTCTTATTGAGACATGCCTTTAGATCCTCTATTTCTTTTGTTATCTTTTTCTCTAACTCTTCATTTTTATCTCCCCCCTTCTCTTCCAACTTATCATATAGTTCTTCTTCTGATTGTAACTGTATCTTTAACTGACCTATTTCCCTATTTAACCCAATAATTTCGCTTTCTAAAACCTTTCTATTTCTCAGCAAATTTACTCCTCTCAACCTTTATTCTCTTATTACTGCTAATTGCTTTACACGAAAGTGCAATCACCAAAACAGATAGTGTAGCCAAAGCAAGGAT
>NZ_JAAXCS010000008.1:0-23253 GCF_013309895.1 Wolbachia endosymbiont of Atemnus politus
ATGGATACCAAAAGCGATTACTGCTACAGCAAGGAAACTGGCATGTATTTTCTAAAATATGCTATAATATGGAAAAGAATATGTAGAAAAAGGAATTGATTATTATGAGAAGGTTTATAAAGACAGGGTTATGAAGAATCTAAGTAGAAAAGCCCATGAATTTGGTTACATCCTGGTTAAAAAAGATAAGTTAATTGAAGGAGTTTCTTAGGAGAGCCTAGTAAATATCTCTTACATTTTTCAAATATTGACATTTTTACCTCACACTAACTATTATTTAATTCTATATCAGAATAGCTAAAAAGTCAACCCTTTTACTAATATATTAATATAAAATTGCAGCAAGAGTTAGATAAGGCATATTTAGAAAATTTGCTTGTGTTAATCAAATATTACAAAGTTAGTAAAGATTCTGGTTTACTTAAAGTTCGTTAGTTGCTATTTTTAAAAACACAAAATTTACTATAGCACCATATGTTTAGGATTTTTTCTAAAGTTTTTTTTATACTAATGTTTTTAGTTTCTAGCTTCTTTACTGTGCATAGTGCTGAAGCTAAGTCCAAAGTAAAACTTAGTGAGAAATATAAACCTCCAGGTAATCCTGGCGGTGCAGACTTTTATGAGGATGAGGGTTTTGCCGAATCATATAAACTGTATGAGAAGCGTAGAGAACTCCTAAAGAAAAAAAAGTTACAAGGTCGGGCTAATGCCAACCAATAAACAAAGAAAATCTAGCCAAGAAGTTAAAAGAAAAAAAAATTGTTATCCTTAGTGATGAACCAAGCGATGTAGAAGCCTGTATAATTGAAGATGGAGAGGACGCTATGGTGAACCAGCATGGCGTCAATATTGCACGTCTGAAAGGGGCTATATTCATAGACCAAGGGCCAATTCCAGGATATGAAAGCGGGCAGCACAAAAGTGAACGACAAGAGAGAAAAAAGACTACTACAGCACGAGAGAAAAAAATGTCTCCTATAAATGTTACTATAAAGGACACGCCATCAAAAAAAACGTGCTCACATGATTCCATTACTGATCGCAATAATGTTAATCCAAATGGCTCGGATTCATTTGGAAGTGTAGCTGATACAGCAGAATAGATTTAATGACATGTTAAATGAAGATCTGGTAGATTATGACGTGGATATATGAGTTGCTACCTACTTCTCGACATAAGACTCATATTGTAAAAGTTGGGCAAGTAAAGATAGGTGGCAATAATCCTATAGTTGTACAATCTATGGCGCTTGGTGTGCATATAGATTCTGACAATATAAAAAGCAGTGCTAAGCAATACGCAAAAGAAATAATAGAACTAGCGCATGCGGGCTCAGAGTTGGTACGAATTGCTTTGAATTCAGAAGAAGTGGCAAGAGCAATACCTTATATAGTAGAGGAGATAAACAAAGAAGGTTTTGACGGTAAAATATTAGTAGGTTGCGGGCAATATGAACTGGATAAACTAGTCCATGATTATCCAGACAACATCAAAATGCTAGGTAAAATTAGGGTAAATCCAGGAAATGTAGGCTTTGGCAACAAACGTGATGAAAAATTTGAAAGGGTTATAGAGTATGCAATAACGCATGACCTTCCGATTAGAATTGGAGTAAATTGGGGTAGCCTTGATAAGTACCTCGCACAAAAACTGATGGATGAAAACTCTCTATCTAGTGATCCAAAATCTTCTGATGTTATATTGCGCAAGGCACTTGTAATGTCTGCCCTCAGTAGTGCAAAAAAAGCTGAAGAAATTGGTCTCAATTCAGACAAAATAATCATTTCGTGTAAAGTTAGTAAAGTGCAAGATTTAATTTCAGTTTACACGGCGCTTGCAAAATCTTCTAATTATGCTTTGCACTTGGGTTTAACAGAAGCTGGTATGGGCAACAAAGGCGTGATAAACACCACAGCAGGGCTTACTTACTTATTACAAAATGGTATTGGAGATACGATACGTGCTTCTTTAACTCAACGCCTTGGTGAATCACGAATTAGTGAGGTAACGGTGTGTCAAGAAATATTGCAATCCATAGACTCGCGTCACTTTAATCCTCAAGTTAGCTCATGTCCTGGATGTGGGCGCACAAGTAGCGACCGTTTTCGTATATTGACTGAAGAAGTAAATGATTATATAAAAACTCGCATGCCGATCTGGAAGAAAAAAAATCCAGGTGTAGAGCATATGAATATTGCTGTTATGGGTTGTATCGTAAACGGGCCTGGAGAAAGTAAACACGCAAATTTAGGAATCAGTTTGCCTGGACATGGAGAAAAGCCCGTTTCAGCAGTCTATAAAGACGGCAAGTACTTTAAAACTTTACAAGGTAATAATATTTTTGAAGAATTTAAGATAATTATCGACAATTACGTGGAGGGGCATTATACATAAAATCGATGATGCACGAAAATCTTGTTTCAAGCCACAGTCTAATGTTACTTTATAATGGTGTCACCCCCTTCCTGTCATCCCAGCCCTCCTTTCCCTCCTTTTCTTGTCACCCAAGTAAGGTGTCATCCCTGTAAAGGTTACGTAATTCGTTGACAAAGTGCAACCAAGGTTGATTGTTTTTCAGAAGTAGGGAGAGAGAGTTCTATGGCGCATATTGAGCAAGAGCCCTTGCATCTGATTTATCGGATTTTGCTAAAGTTCCGTGAGATAAAATGAAACTTTTTACTTTGCGGGTATTAGCTCGATGTACGGTTTGTCAATAAGAAAATGCGACAAACCAATTTCCTGTGTTTTCTAAAGTTACTAAAGAATTAGGTAAGATATCTGAAAATTTTTGAAACAATTGTTGCCAACCAGAAGTATTATTGTCAAATTCGACAGCATTTTTCTCTTTGTGAACCGCAACAACATTCTTGAATTTTCCGATGTCAATGCCAATAAAATTTTGATAAGATGTAACCATGATAACCTCGATAGTTTTATTAATTTAAGATTGTAAACGGGTGCATCCACACAACTATTCAAACGTATCGAGGGACGGGGCTAGTGTACCTTGATATGAACGGTTGTTAACACCAACGTCGCGTCGGTTGCACACGCCCGTGATAGCTCTATTCCTATAGTGAGTAGAGTTATCTTCCCTCTTGTTTCTTTTATATCACGTTTTTAACTTACAACCGCCGCGGCGCTAACAAGTAGCGGGATGACGGTGGCTATAAACATTAAGAAATTTACCAAATCAAAAAAAAGGCAAAAGAATCCCCGAGTAGCGAGTTTTGACCCTCTAATACTGTAACTTGGCGCTGTAATAATGTGCTGACGCTTAGTTTAAGCGCGATTTTGGCTGCATGTGAAAAAATTTAAAAGACATGTAGCCCCAATAATTTATATAATCCGCCAATAAATACCTTAAGTTTTTTACTAAATTTTTGTCATTGAATCCGCGCGGATCAAAAACAAGTTTTGAGTCAGAAATACCCTAATTGCCATGATAATGAGATTGGCGGGGGTTGTCAAGGGGTTTTTTCGTTTTGAAATCACAAGGTCGTGCGGTTGTGGCGTGTTAACTTAAATCTATATTTATATGTCCCATTTTACGCTTATCTCTAGCCTCTTTTTTCCCATATATAGTTAAGCTAGCTTTTTTATCGATCAAATACCTATGAGAATCGTATATATTATTACCTATTATGTTTTTTGTCATACAAGGAAAGCGTAATACTACTTCCTGCATAGGTAGCCCGCATATCACCCTGACCAGCTGCTCAAATTGACTAACGTTACATGCATCCAAGCTCCAGTGGCAAGAATTGTGAGGTCTTGGGGCTAGTTCATTAACTAGCAGCTCATTATTTTTAGTAATGAAAAACTCAATAGCTAGAATTCCTATCACATCAAGTGCATTCGCTATTTTCTCCGCAACTTGTTGTATCTCTTGGGTTAACTTACTGTCTATTTTAGCTGGCACTGTTGAAGTATCAAGTATTCCATCAACATGGTGATTTTCCGCTATAGGAAAAAAAGCCATTTTACCGTTTTTATCTCTTGCAACAACTATTGAAACCTCTTTCAGTAAGTCAACGCCTGCTTCAAGAATACACTGCATATTCCAATCAAAAGAAGCAAATTGTTTCTCTTCGGAATCATTCCCAATCACATATTGTCCTTTTCCATCGTAACCCATTTCTGTTGTTTTCAGCCTTGTTGGATAGCCAAAAGTTCGCCCACTTTCTAATAGATCACTATAATTTCGTATACCTTTATAACTAGCGATTTTTATATCTAAACCCTTAATAAAATCTTTTTCTCTAAGCCTATTTTGTGAAATACGCAATGCTTTTTTACTAGGATAGAAATCTACATGCTGTGATATAATATCAATTGCGTCGCAGGGAATATTTTCAGATTCAATAGTAACTAAATCCACACTACGCGCAAAAGATTCAAGTGCCTTTTTATCAGACAAATCTGCTATCGTTAAATCATCAGCAACAGAGCAAGCTGGATCATCCTTAGCATTGGCAAAAATATGTGTTTTTTGCCCAAGCTTTGTTGCAGCAATAGCAGTCATTTTACCTAATTGTCCACCACCTATTATTCCTATTACTCTTTTGCCGAACATACCTGATCTATCCATGTTATTGCTGCTAATTAGAATACGACAATATGCTTGAAGAATCCACGAAAATAGTATATAATTAAGGTGTTGTTTTCCTATTATGATAATGGCACTAGAATACACGCTTACTACTAACTCTGTTGAAGTTACAGTTCTGCCAGTTTATATCGAGGAACAATCCATCCCTTATGAAAATTGCTATGTATGGGTGTATAATGTTAAGATAAAAAATAGAAGCCCATCAACTATTCAATTACTAAGTCGTTATTGGCAAATAATAGATTATAAAGGGAAGGTAAATGAAATTGCAGGTGTTGGTGTTATTGGAGAGCAACCTGTGATCAAATCTGGAGAAGTATTTAAGTACACAAGCGGAACATACTTGAATGCACCATCTGGAATAATGCAAGGTAAGTACGAATTCCTCAACGAAGAAAGCACAAAAACTTTTGAAGTTATGATACCGCCTTTCTCTCTGGATAGTCCATACGTAAATGTCAAGCCGCATTAGATCTAGTATTAAAAAGTTTTTTCGTTTTCATCATCAAGCTTAAACAAGATCATTGTAGAGACTAAGCCGATTATAACTATCATTAAGGAAAATGGGGCAGCTTCTCTATAACGCTCATCGCTTACAAGTTCATATATCCTAGTTGATATAGTTTCAAAATTAAATGGTCTTATAATAAGTGTTGCGGTAAGCTCCTTGATAGTATCCATAAACACGAGTAAAAATCCTGATATTATACTCTTTTTAATGAGAGGAATATGGACATTCAGACACGTGGAAATAGGTCCATGACCCATAGTATATGCGGTCCACTCAATTTCATTTGGTGTTTTTTTCAGTCCAGACTCTATTGCCTTGAAAGATATAGCAAAAAAACGAAATAAATACGAGTAAATCAAAGCACCAATAGTGCCTACCAAGCTTATTTCTACAATATATTGAGTAACAAAAGAAGATATTTTGCTTAAAAATATTATTATACTAATTGCAATAATTGCATTTGGGATTGCATAGCCTAAAGAAATGAAACGTGCTATATTGTTGATTATCTTGTTTTTACGTGCCGTATATCCAATCATTATCGCAATGCTAATTGAGATTAGTGCAGTGATAAATGATAAACCAATGCTATTTGCTATTATGTTATAGAACCTTGCTTCGTATATGAAAAATCCCCTTTCTATACTCCAATATATGAGTGGAATAATTGGTAAAACAAAACCTATTAATATTGGCAACACACACATGCTATAAACAAAGATCAATGGAATAGTACCGCTTATATTCCGCTTGTTGTGGTAATCTGAATTAGTATTGATTGCAGAATAAGATATTCCTCTTTTTTGCAAGATTTTTTCAATAGTTATTAGTGTTACAATAAAGACCAACTCCGCAACTGCTAAAACAGTAGCTGAATATTTATCATGCAGTAAAAACCAGGTGCGATATATTCCTGTTGTAAAAGTGTCAATTGCAAGAAATTGTGGAGTGCCAAAATCTGTAATTACTTCCATTAGTACCAAAGATAGCCCAGCTATAATTGACGGGCGTATAGAGGGTATTATGACAGAGAACAAGCTTTGCAATGAGGAGAACCCAAGTGTCGATGCAATAGTAACTGAGTTGCTAACGTTTTTTAGACTTGAGCGGACTAATATGTAAACGTATGGATATAAACTAAATCCCATCACCAATATTCCACCACCTAAAGATTTGATTTCTGGAAACCAATAATCACCTTTATTCCAATGAAAAATTTCTCTTAATAAACTTTGTATTGGACCTGAAAACTCTAGCGTGTTTACATAGACAAATGCTACTATATACCCAGGAATTGATATTGGGAAAAATAAAGCAACCTCGAAAATTCTACTCCCAGGAAATGAAAAAAACGTGGTTAGCCAAGCTGGTATCACCCCAAATATAAAAGATATACTTCCAACTCCTATCATCAAAATCAATGTATTCAATATATATTCAGGAAAAAGTGTACTGATTACCCACTCATAACTTGCTGATTCTGTAAATAGAATCGATATCAACGACAATATAGGACAGATAAATAATATACTTACTAGAAATAAGAATATATTTTTGAATATTCTTAAAAACATTAAATTAAATTCACAATTAATATTAAAATGTTATATGCAAAAGCTGAAGATATCCAGAGCTGATCTATTGAATATCTTTGTAATTCTATATACTATACTTTAAGTTGATAAGTTAACAATTATGAGCTTTGTTATAGCAACTTTCTACCATTTTGTAGAACTTTCTAACTATTACGATATGAAAGATGAAATAAAAGCTGCCTGCGACAATGTCGAGTTAAAGGGTACTATACTACTCGCAGAAGAGGGCATTAATGCAACCATATCCGGTGAAAGAAACGCAATTAACAAAACATTTGATTTTCTACGTTCTGATTACAGACTGAAAGATCTTACCTGGAAAGAAAGTGCATCAGAATATCAACCATTTAGTAAAATGAAAGTGAGGTTAAAAAGAGAAATTGTAAATCTTGGGGTAAACAATCTTGATATCTCCCTTAGAGGTAAATATGTCGATCCAGAGCATTGGGATGACTTTATCTCTCAACCTGACATTTTAGTAATAGACACGCGAAATGAGTACGAAGTGAAATTAGGCAAGTTTAAAAATGCAATTAATCCACACACTCAATGTTTTCGCGACTTTCCTCAGTGGGCACAGTCTTTCTCTGGAAACAAAGATCTGAAAGTAGCTATGTACTGCACTGGTGGGATCAGATGCGAAAAGTCTACAGCATACATGAAAAATCTTGGATTTAATGACGTGTACCATCTTAAAGGTGGTATTCTTTCTTACCTTGAAAAAACTCGTAATAAAAATAGTAATTGGGAAGGTGAGTGTTTTGTTTTTGATGACAGAATTGCTATTAATAACTCACTTGCCCCAAGCGATAAAATGCATATCCTGCTCAAATCAAGTTCCAACTGATGAGCTGAAATCAGTCTCACGTGGCCAAGTGGTTTGTTCTGATTGTAAATCTTTAGGGACTCTATCGCATCTATAAACCGTGGTAGAGAAAAATTGTTAAAACTGAGGTTATAGCAAAACTCTCAAAAGTAAGAAAGATAGTTGGTAAGAATGAAACTCTATCAGTAGGAATAATAGATAGTGAAAGCCAGTCAAAAAGGGGGTCCAGAGGATATGATATTGGCAAAAAAATAAAGGGCAGAAAACGCTATATCATTGTAGATACTGTAGGTCTTGTAATTGCTGCTGAAGTACACAGTGCGAGTGTTCAAGATTGTGATAAATCTTTTTGTTCAGGCTAAATGCAAATTTACGTAAGTTTTTTGCTGATCAAGGATACAAAGGTAAATTACAGAACAGGTGTTTATTGGAAACAGGATGTTTAAAAGTGGTTGATGTTACAGGACTCCAGGTAAACGTTGGATTGTTGAAAGAATTGGCTTTCTAATTTTAGACGCATGAGCAAAGACTACGAGCATTCTCCTCTTACTTCAAAAACCAATATCTTCTTTAATATGATTACTTCTATGCTTAGCTACTTAACTCCTTTCAAGACAGGTTCTTAAGGAGAGCATAGTTATGCTTCACATAAGGATCTCTCAAAATTGTGGGTAAAAGTGAGTATTTAAGCAAGTTCTAAATAAACAACAAAAACTTTACATAACACAAACAATAAGGTTAACTTATGTGACTATATTTGGTAAGGCTACAATGAACGATTATCTTTCACTGCTAAATTCAGAACAACAATTGGCTGTAACTAACGTAGACGGACCCGTTTTAATATTGGCAGGAGCTGGAACAGGAAAAACAAGAACGATCACCTCAAGAATAGCGCATATAATTAGAAATAACTACGCTAATTCCGATGAGATATTGGCAGTCACATTCACAAACAAAGCTGCAAATGAAATGGTATCAAGGGTATTTGAACTTACGGGTACAAACATACCTTGGCTTGGCACCTTCCATGCAATTGCAGCAAAAATTTTACGTCGCCATGCTGAAATTGTAGGCTTAAAGTCTAATTTTACAATCATTGGTGTGGATGATCAATTACAGGTAATAAAAAACATTATTAATGAAATAAACCCAGATAACTTATCAGAAAAACATAAGACCATTATGAATATTATTCAGCAATGGAAAGAAAAGTGCTTGTTGCCATCTGAAGTGGAAAAAACTCAGTCATTTAAGCCAATATATGTAACTGCACTCAAAGTCTATCATCAATATCAGGAAAGGTTAAAGTTCCTTAACTCTGTCGATTTTGGTGATTTACTGCTATATAATATACAGCTCTTTAATCAAAAGACCAAAATTCTCTCTTACTACCAAAGCAGATTTAAATATATCATGGTAGATGAGTATCAAGATACAAATACGATACAATACCTATGGCTAAAATACCTTGCAAAAGAGCACTCAAATATTTGCTGTGTGGGAGATGACGACCAGTCAATATACAGCTGGCGTGGTGCAGAAGTTGAGAACATTTTAAAATTTTCCGATGATTTTAAAAATGCAAAAACTGTCAAACTAGAATGTAATTATAGATCAACATCCCATATACTTGCAGCTGCATCACATGTCATCAACCATAACAAAACTCGCTTGGGAAAAAAATTGTGGACAACAAACATTGAAGGGGAGAAAGTAAATCTAATAAGGTTATGGGACGGGAAAGGCGAAGCAAGATTCATAAGTGAACAGATATTAAAGCTCAATAAGTACAAATTTAGCGACATTGCAGTGCTGGTAAGAGCCGCTTTTCAAACTAGAGTTCTAGAAGAGTATTTTATAAAATATTCAATTCCTTACAAGATTATAAGCGGCATAAAATTCTACGAACGCCAGGAAGTCAGGGATATAATTGCATATTTAAGACTCGTTACGAACAATAACGATGACTTAGCTTTTGAGAGAATCGTAAACCGGCCAAAACGAAGTATAGGAGCCACAACTCTAAAGAAGATATACACAGTTGCTCAGGATAACAAAACTTCTTTCTTTGAAGCAGCAAAAATATTAGTTGATAGTAATCAAGCAACTGAAAGGATTAAACTCTCACTAAATGATTTTTTAAATAAAATTAAAGCTTGGGGAGAAATAGTAAGCGTAAAACCACTACATGAATTCGTTAAAATTATAGCAAAACAATCAGGATATATTGAAATGCTTGAAGATGAAGAAGTAACGGGCTTGGCACGAATAGAAAATGTCAAAGAGCTCATCTCATCTTTAAAAAATTTCGATAATGCCACAACTTTCTTAGAGCACATAAGCCTAGTGATGGAAGTGGATAATATGAATAATGATGACACCGTATATGTTATGACTCTTCATGCAGCTAAAGGGCTTGAATTTCCATGCGTGTTTTTACCTGGTTGGGAAGAAGGGTTATTGCCGCATCAAAAATCCTTTGAAGATGAAAGCGGTAAAGCCTTAGAAGAAGAAAGGAGACTCGCATATGTTGGAATAACCAGAGCAAAAGAAAGGTTGGTTATTTCATGTGCAGACAGAAGAGAAATGAATAATCAATGGCAATCAATGTATACTTCACGGTTCATTAAAGAACTACCAAGAGAAAATGTTGAGATAATTAAAAGTAATATCACCTACTGATGAAACAGGCTATGCTAGTGCGGAACTTAGTCTAAGAACCTGTTAAAAATCTCGAAAGGATGAGGTAAAATAGTAGCAGATTAAGAATGAGGTATACATATGCGAAAAAGTTATCCAAGCGATATAAGTGACAAAGAATGGAAGATAATAGAGCCATATTTTGAACCTAAAAAGACTGGCAGACCAAGAAAACATAGTATTAGAACAATTATTAATGCAATCCGCTATATGATGAGAACAGGATGTCAATGGAGACAACTGCCTAAAGATTTTCCACCATGGAAAACTGTGTATAGTTGTAATTCGCGCTTGAAAAAAAGTGAAATATGGCAAGAAATTCATGATTTTCTAGTTAAAAAAGTAAGAGAGATAGAATGAAACTCCATCAGTGGGAATAATAGACAGCCAGTCAGTAAAAACGACTCAAAAAGGGGATCCAGAGGATACGATGCTGGAAAGAAAATAAAGGGCAGAAAACGCCATATTATTGTGGATACTGTGGGTCTTGTAATTGCTGCTGAAGTACACAGTGCAAGTATTCAAGATCGTGATAGTGCTCTAAATCTTTTTGCCCAAGCTAAATGCAAATTTACGTAAGTTTTTTGCTGATCAAGGGTAAATTACAAAACAGATGCTTATTGGAAACGGGATGTTTATTCAAGAAAATAGTTGATACAGGATTTCAAGTTATTCCCAAACGTTGGATTGTTGAAAGAACTTTTGCCTGGCTTTCTAATTTTAGGCGCATGAGTAAAGATTACGAGCATTCTCCTCTCACCTCGAAAAACAATATCTTCTTTAATATATTATGCTTCACAAATTAGCTCATTCTTGGGTTTGAAGACATGCTCTTAGATTACCAATAATGAATCAAACATACAGAACGCATTTATAGCTGCCCCTTCTGAATATTTTACTGAACATATGAGTGGCTGAGGAGGGACTTGAACCCACCACCAAGAGATTATGATCCTCCTGCTCTACCAACTGAGCTACTCAGCCTAGTTAAAAACCTTGTTATAGATATGATCTACATGTTTTGTATAATACTTCAAATCAAACAAAGATTCAAGTTTTTCAGAGTCAATAACTCCAAGTAGGGATTTATCTTGTTTCAATTTAGACAAAAAATCACTACTGTCTTGTTTCACTTTCATTGCATTGCTCTGAACGATTTTATACGCCTCTTCCCTCGTTAAACCACTATTTACTAATTCAAGCAATACACGCTGTGAGAAAATCAAACCTTTTGAAGAATTTAAATTCCTTTCAACATTTTCCTTATTAATCACCAACTTATCTATCAAATCTGTCAATCGCACTAAAGCGAAATCCATTGCTATACAAGCATCAGGAGCAATGCATCTTTCCACAGATGAGTGTGATATATCTCGCTCATGCCATAACGCAACATTTTCTAATGCAGGAAATACATAACTGCGCATTAAACGAGAAAGTCCTGTCAGATTTTCGCTCAAAATAGGATTACACTTGTGTGGCATAGCAGAGCTTCCCTTTTGTCCAACAGAAAAATATTCAGAAATTTCTCCAATCTCAGTTCTTTGCAAATGACGAATTTCAACAGCAACATTTTCCATTGAGCTTGCAATCACTCCCAAAACTGAAAAGAACATGGCGTGTCTATCACGAGGGATAACTTGAGACGATACAGTTTCAGATATAAGTCCCATTTTTTCCGCCACATATTCTTCAACAAATGGATCAACATTTGCAAAATTTCCTACTGCACCTGACATTTTACAAGTTGAAATTTCTCCTTGTGCGTTGATTAGCCTTTGATAGCCGCGCTTAAACTCTGCATAAAACCTGGCAAACTTTAATCCAAGTGTTGTTGGCTCTGCATGCATCCCATGACTGCGTCCAACACAAACAATATCTTTGTAGTTCTCAGCTTTTTTTCTCAGTGCTGCAAGTAAATTTTTTAGATTCTCAAGCAAAATATCACATGACTCCCTTAGCTGTACAGCAAGACATGTGTCCAAAACATCGGAACTTGTCATTCCGTAGTGTAGATAACGAACATCAACTCCTACTTTTTCAGCAATATATGTTAAAAAAGCTATAACATCGTGTTTTACAGCGGATTCGATCTCGTTAATACGTACAATATCAAATTCAATAGCACCGGAAAGTTTCCCAGCAACACCACTTGGAATTATTCTCAACTTTTCTTGAGCCTCGCATACTAACTTTTCTATTTTGAGCCATATATTAAACTTGTTATTTTCTTCCCAAATGGCAGACATCTCTTTACGACTATAACGAGGGATCATTAAATGACCTCCGTTTTGTCTCTAATCTCTTCTCAATTTCATTAATGGTTGGTTGGCACTGGGATTCAATTTCACTGTGTAATCCCATCATATAATTTGACATAAATTTTATGCTTCCAAGTTCGTAACTCACTACATACAATAACCAGATTCTCTAGATTCCAGCGTCAGCATGTTGCTACTTGTCGTCCGTATCTTTTTGCTCCTGACCCTCTTGTTGTTGCGACTTTTGGCTTTGCAATTTTACCTGTCTCAACTCATGTGCAT
This sequence comes from Wolbachia endosymbiont of Atemnus politus, assembly GCF_013309895.1. Lineage (NCBI taxonomy): Bacteria > Pseudomonadati > Pseudomonadota > Alphaproteobacteria > Rickettsiales > Anaplasmataceae > Wolbachia > Wolbachia endosymbiont of Atemnus politus. Next base: position 12,792 of record NZ_JAAXCS010000008.1, read on the forward strand.
CTGTTTCTGACCTGACAACATGTACAGCGACCGGTACTACTACTTCACTGTGAAGTTCTATATTCGCTTGATACTCACCAAGATTTCTTATCTTTACTCCATTAAAAGATATTTTACGGTGATCAACTTCACATTCTTGTAACAAAGACTTCGCAACTTCTCTTGTTGTTACAGAACCAAAAATTTTACCATCTTCGGAAGCTTGTTTTACCAATACCACAAACTTGCCAGTAAGAGATGCTGCTAGCTCTTTTGCCAAATTCAATTTTCTTATATTCTCTTCTTCTAAAAAGGAACGCTGCTCCTCCAATTTTGCTATACTTTCCTTAGTAGCTTTAACCGCTTTTTTTTGCGGGAAAAGAAAATTACGTGCATGACCAGGCTTCACTTTCACAATTTCACCTAATTTGCCAAGATTCCTTATATTTTCTTTTAAAATTACCAACATAAACTACCTAAACTTTTTTAGTACAGTAAGGAACAAGAGCCAAAAACCGTGCCCTTATGATTGCTAAACGCAATTTCCTCTGTTTTTTTGCACTCACACCTGTTAATCTTCTAGTTAATATTCTACCATAGTCAGACGTAAACCTGGATAATAAATCTGTATTTTTATAATCTATGTCCTCATTTCCAGATTCAGCAAGAGGACAAGCTTTAGAACGTCTAAATCCAGTCCTATTATTTACAGATACATAAGAATCATTAAAATTATTTCTTCTTTTTGTCATTATGCTCTTTGCTCCTCAACTTGTTTATTCATCATATGAGATTTACCTTCAAAAAACTTATCAACCCGTACAGATAAGTGGCGAATAACATTCTCATTAAGCCTTATTCTACGCACAAATTCGTCCATAATGCTTGAAGTAGAACATCATACAGTAATGACCACTTTTCATCTTATTTATTGGGTATGCGAAATCTAATAGACCCCAATACTCATACTTTATCAACCCTGAAGCCTTGATATTTTCTTAAAGCATTTCCAATGTTTTACTTAATCGATTTTGGTTTGTGACTTCAAGACCTTGAAAAATCTTCATCAGATGCTCTGAAATGTTTTCCTTTAAAGTACTTACCGCATTGCGAATAAATGCACTCTTAGAAATTTGCTTACCGTCCTCTGGAAGTTTTATAAAATCTTGTGTTATTCCCAAACTCTTCGGTTCATTCTTCTGCTCTTTGCTAATTTTCAATTTAACTTCTTTCAAATTTGAAAGATCTCCTTCTAACTCAACCCATAAAATTTTTACGAAGCTTTCTAGGAAATCAGAGTACACAACTAAACCCTCTTGAATGTCTTTAGCACGCACCTCTAACTCCTGTTTCGTAAACTTGTTGTTCCCTTGCTCCAGAATACCTTTGATTTGCTGGAACACAACATCTGTCTTAATATTTTTTAACAAAACACCCAGCTCTTGAGCCATCCCTTCTACTTCTTGCTGTAACAAACCTTGTTGTGCTATAAAAGTAAATTCATAAAGATTCACTATGTCTTCCTTTAATACCGATTAAATATTTCATTATATAAAGCTTTTTCATATAAGCAAGCTATTTGTATCAATTTCTATATCCTTAACCCAACTTAAATTAGATATTTCATAAGCAATTTGAGGGGTAATTGAATACGCATCCGGTAACAAAATGCTTACCTTATGCTTTTCAAGAAGAAGTTCCAACATTATCTTGGTTCTGCCCCCATTTTTTAATATTGAATTTAATTCCATAGCAACTTTTCGCGAATCCGCACACCCAGTCAAGACTAACCTCCTTATTACAGAAGTAATCCTTTCTGTGAATTCAGATATGTCTTTTCCCGCTAGTCTTGTCGTATTCTCCGAAGTTTCAAGATCGATTATAACAAATGTTCCAGGAGAAAATAGATTTCTTTTCTCTTCTATTATTTCATTGTTGTAAAATGCTATTTCAGAAACATTATGTGGATCAGAAAGTGTAAGTATAACAAACCTTCCACGCTCTGAGGTTCTCATACGCACATTTAATATTACACCAGCAGTTTTTGTCGTTCTACTTTCTCCGATAAATCCAATATTTAATTTTTTTAAAAGAGTTCTAAATTTTTCAAGCGGATGATTAGTTAAGTAAAATCCCAGTGAAAATAACTCATGTTCTAATTTCTCCTCTTCATTGAAATCTTCCACATTCTCAAGTTTCGGCTTTAGAACATCAAGATTACCAAACAAAACAGCTTGATTCGATTCCTTATCCTGTCTGTTTTTATTTGCAAAGTAAATCAATGTGTCTATTGATTCATATAGCTGCTTTCTGTTTCGATGTACATTATCAAACGCTCCAGATTTAATCAGGCTTTCTAGTGCTCTTTTGTTTATTATATGTCCCGAATTTTGAATGAATTCCCATATGTCCTTATAGGCGTTCGAACGTGTGTTTACTATTCCCTCTGCTATAGAGAAACCAACATTGCGCAGAGCAGCGATGCCGTAGCGTATGTGTTCACCCTCTATTGAAAATTCAGCCTCAGACTTGCTTATATCAGGTGGAACGACAGCAACTCCACAAAGCTTTGCAGCATGATAAAATAAATTCAGCTTGTCTCTATCATCGATATTTAGATTCATTAAGGCTGTGAAAAACTCCAACGGATAGTTAGCCTTAAGGTAAGCTGTTTGGTAAGATATCACCGCATATGCGGCTGCGTGAGATTTGTTAAATCCATAACCAGCAAATTTTGCGACAAGGTCAAAAATATAACTCGCTCTGTCATAATCAACGCCATTTTTCGTTGCTCCGTGAATGAAAAGTTCACGTTGTTTATCCATCTCTTGTTTGATTTTCTTACCCATAGCACGTCTGAGTAGATCTGCTTCTGCAAGGCTATACCCAGAAAGAATACGCGCTATTTCCATCACCTGTTCTTGGTAGATTATCACTCCAAATGTTTCTTTTAATACCCCTTCAAGTAACGGATGAATATAATCTGGCTTTTCAAGCCCGTGTTTTCTTGCAATATAAGTTGGAATGTTATCCATAGGCCCTGGACGATAAAGAGAGATTAAGGCAATGATATCTTCAATACAGTCTGGTTTTAACTTAATTAAAGCTTCTCTCATTCCCGAACTTTCAAGCTGAAACACTCCTATTGAATCACCTTTTGAGAGCATTTCATAGGTTCTTTGATCATTCAAAGGAACCAAAGAAATATCAATTTTTTTCCCATCACGATTAACTAAACGGCATACATGATCTATCAGCGTCAGCGTGCCAAGTCCGAGAAAATCAAACTTTATTAGTCCAGCTTTTTCCACATATTTCATGCTGTATTGAGTGATTGGCAGAGCCGAATTTGGATCGTAATAAACAGGAACAAAATTTTCTAATTTTTGATCACATATTACAATTCCAGCAGCATGAGTTGAAACGTGACGATATATTCCTTCAAGCTTAAGAGAAATATCGAGGAGTTTTGCAATCACTTCATCGCTATCTCGTTCTTTCTGCAGATTTTGATCAAAATCTATCGCCTGTGAGAGAGTTACAGGGTTTACTGGATTAAATGGAACCATCTTAGATATTTTGTCCACCTGAGCGTAAGGCATTTGCAACACCCTCCCAACGTCGCGTAGCACGGCCCTTGCCTGCAATTTTCCGAAAGTGATTATTTGTGCAACATAACCATACTTCTTCTGAACATAATCAATAACCAAGTCTCTTTTTTCCTGACAGAAGTCGATATCAAAGTCAGGCATCGATATACGATCAGGATTTAAAAACCTCTCAAAGATCAAGCCAAATTTTATTGGATCGAGGTCTGTAATCTGCAGCGCCCAAGCAACAATTGATCCAGCACCAGAACCCCTTCCCGGACCAACTGGAATGCCATTTGCTTTACTCCAGCGAATAAAGTCAGAAACTATCAGAAAATATCCAGAGTAATTCATTGAAGTTATCACACCCAACTCGTAATTTAGCCGATCGTAGTATTGCTTAAAATTAACATCATGGGTGTCATCCCAGTGCTTGACACTGGGATCCATATTTCTTTTTTCCTGGTCACGCGCTGGAATGACAGAAGAAGATTGTGCAATGCGGAATTCTAATCCTGCAACTGCCTGCTCTCTCAGTTCCTCATTCTCAGTTTTATTCTCTCGACAAGGGAATTTAGGCAAAATAGGCTGCCTACTTCTTGGCATATAAGAGCATCGTCTAGCTACCACTGAGGTGTTATGAATTGCTTCGGGAATATCGCTAAACAGCTCCTCCATTTCCGCCACAGACTTGAAATAATGCTCAGAGGTTAGCTTTTTCCTGTTATTTTCGAGAGCATAACTACCCTCCGATATGCACGTTAATATGTCATAAGCTTCATAATCAGACCTATTTGGAAAAAACACATCGTTCGTTGCAACCAGTGGTACATCATGCTGGTAAGCAAAGTCTATTAAGGTCTCTTCGAGTTCCAGCTCCTTACTTAATCCATGACGCTGCAATTCAACATATAAATGACCATCAAATGCTGAAAGCAGTTTTTCAATTGCTTCTTTATCTTGTTCCAATAACAGTTGAGCCAATATTCCATCATATCCGCCGGTTAAAGCGATCAGACCTACACTTGAATTTAATAACTCATCAAAATCAACGTAAGGAATATCGTTGCTATTTTCGCGCTTTCTAAAAGACTCACTCACCAAAGTGACTAAATTAGTGTATCCTTGCTCATTTTTTGCGAGCAATAATATAGGTAAATTTTGTTCTGAGTGCCGAACTATAATGTTACATCCTATTATTAGCTGTATTCCCCTACTTGCCGCATATTCTGCAAATTCGAGTGAACCAAATAAGTTACCTGAATCGGTAATTGCAACTGCCGGCATTTTATTCTGCAAACAAAGACCTATTAGCTCCTCAATTTTGACCGAACTCTCAAGCAGTGAATAAACACTGTGAACATGCAAGTGTATGAACATAAAAAACTTTAGACCAGTATAAAAGGATAACATTAATTTACTCATGAGGAACAAAAACTTATCCAATAATCTCAACACGAAAATAAACTTCGCCAGCCTCGTAGCACTAAGGGTATTTATGACTCAAAATTTGTATTAGAACCTGTTCATAATCTTTTCAGTAGTAAAGCAGCAAAAGCAAGAACAATCATGTGTAAACTGGTGTTGAGTTTCCGTTCGCAATTTTTCCACAATCGCCTGCATTTCTCCAGCCAAGCAAAAGATCTCTCAACAACCCATCTTTTCGGCAATACAGCAAAGGTGTGTAATTCGCTGCGCTTTATCACCTCAACAGTCGCACCAATAGTTGCTTTTATCTGTGTTGCAAAATTTTCTCCAGTGTAGCCTGCATCAACCAGTACGTTTTTAACTTCAGAGAGACTTTCTTTAGCATTTTTAACCATTGTCACAGCACTGCTACGGTCAGTTACTTCTGCTGTTGTTACATAAATTGCATGTGGCAAACCTTGCGTATCAACTGCTATATGGCGCTTTATACCTGAAATTTTTTTACCTGCATCATAGCCCTTATTCTCAGCAGTATCTGCGTTTTTTACGCTCTGAGCATCAATTATACAGAAACTAGTTCTTTCTTTCCGACCATTGCCGATACGTGTCTCTCCAACTAATTTTTTTTAATACACGTTCCAAAGTACTTTCTGTATCTTCGCTTGATTTTTCACTCCATTTTTTAAAATAGTCGTAACAACTGCGCCATTTTGGAAAATCTTTCGGCAGCATTCTCCACTGACAAGCACTTTTTAGGACGTACAGTACTCCACAAAATACATCATATAAATCAAGTTTCCTTGGTTTTGTTTTCTTCCTGCTACTCTCCAGTATTGGTCTGATTTTTTCAAATTGTTCTCGACTTATGTCACTTGGGTATAAATTTCTCATATATCCTTATTCATATACATCATCTCACAGTTTACTCTTTTTTGAGATTATGAACAGGTTCTTAGATGTATGGTCCCAGATATGATAAAATACGAGACCATCAAGGAAGGTGTTATAAGAAGGAGGAAAGCTTAATAGAATTTTAAAAAAATTAGTTGGAGAGTTAGTATTTTCTCTTAACTTTATTACTTTAAAGATATTGAGAAGAAATCTACACAGATCTGCCTTTTTGTGAATCTGTGTTTCTGCTTTCCTCAACCTGCTTTGAAAAAGACGTCTCTTGTTTCTGAAGCGGCTTAGCAATTTCGCGCACAGCGGCAGTAACTGCAGCTAAAAACGCTTTTAATAATGCACCTAAGGCTCCACCAACTGCTTCTCTGCCATGTATGCGGGCCTGTTTTTCATTATCGTCAGCAGTTTCTCCTGCTCTTCTTTTTGGATCCATCCTATGAGCAATGACTGAAAACAACACTCCCCTGATTGAAGACTTCATTCGTGCCTTTTGAATATCTCCATCACTTGCCGCTTCATGGCCCTGATTTAAGCGTTTAGCGTTCATTAGCTCCTTTTGTTGTTGGATACCACTTAAAATCTCTTCCATCACTTGTTTCTTTCTCTTCTCCATAACTCTTTTCTTGGATTCTAATTTATTGCGAGTGTGTTTTGTGGTTTCAAATTCTGCATCAATATCTTCGGACGCTGCTTGGCTATACAAGGTTTCTATGAGCCTATCTATACTTCGCTTTACTTGCATAGTCCTTTCATAACTATCTAAATTATCGATTTCTTCATCAATCTGGGTTAAGATGTCCTCAAAAGCTTTTAGATAGTCTTGAACTATATCTTTCTGCTGCTCTTCTAGCTGATTTTCATCCTTCAAACTCCTCTCTCTTCTGTCATCGTTATTTTCTTCACTATTGTTTTCAAAAAGATAATCGTCATTCATAATTTAATTAAAATTTTACTATTGTGTATAAAAGATTAAATTAATGTTAATGAAAGGTGTTTACAACTTCAGCGCTGGCTAAAATTACGGTGAAGCTGTCAAAAGCAGCAGGGTCGTAATATCTCTCGTATAGTTCAACCGAACACCTGAGCCTAATCTTTTCCTTAGCATTAAAATTAATTTCATAATCGTTATTAGAGTTTAGCATAGCAGAATTACGCAACAATTCATCAGCGAGTACAGAGTCTAGAATTCCATTAATTTTTATCGTAATGTATCTGCTTCCAGCACAATCAAGTACTTTTCTCCAGCCAAAAGAAGAAATGTCTTTTATCTCTTCTCTGTTATTACGCAAAGTAAACCTTAAGTTTCGTATATTATTTAGCACAATAAAATTGTTATCATGATCTTTAATTTTTAGCTGTAATTTGCTCATTGTCCACTCCTTTTATAAAAATATCAAAATTAATTGTTGAATGTAAAATTTCATCATGCTGATCCATAGCACAATTACTTTCCAAAATAGTCTCACCTTTAATGCTCTTAAGCACCAAGTTGATATGCCTTATAATGGCAAACATGCTACCTATATGATAAGTATATATATCGCACGCAAATCTTGCCTTTGTAGCAAAATTGGATAGCATATGCAGATTGTTATAGTTCACTACATGTAACCTCAGATAAGGAATAGAGACCCTTTTAGGTAAGTAGTCATAAATGTTAGTAACATGTTTTCTTAAACCAGAGTCTGCCTTGAGCGCTGCATAAATGCTATTGTACAACTCAATTATAGCTTGAACTTTCTCCATTCTGTGTTTACACTTATTTACAAAACAACCCTTGGTTCGCGGAATGGGGAATACACCTCTTTTACTTCAGACAAATAACTATTCACTTCTGATTCGCGATTTTTATAAAGAGCAGAAACATGCTGCATAATACCTAGTTTTATCTGTTCGGGAACATTGTCATAGCCAGCTTCGTACATAACATCAACTCTTATTGCATTTAAATAACTGAAAAATTCAACGTACTCTCCTACATCACTAAAATAATACTTAGGTGTCATCTTCTCTTGATTTTTAGATATCGTTGCAGCAGCAGATATTATTACTCTCACAGGTCCATAGCTTAAATAGAGTCTACGAGGTATATAACCTTCACATGAAACTTGCCACGTTTGCTTAACCAGCGACTTTTCCATATACCATTCAGCATAGTCGGTTGCCATAAAAATTAGATCTGAAATCAACTTATCATCTTGATCATTCTCAATGCGTAAAAAAGATTTAACCTCCTCTAAAGTCACTGGAAAGGATTTAAGTTTAGATTTACGTTGTACACGTATTTTTGGCGAAGTAGACATATAACCTCCTGTTTATGTATCTCGTATGCTGTAAATAAATTACAGTAAATTTCTTACATTAAGTTGATGGCATAAATGCTTTGTGCTACAAGTTCTTTATTGTCTGTTCCACTACATTAAGGAGAGAACGTACTAAAGCTGTTTTCCCCTTTTTATTGATAAAATTTGAACTTACAGCTAGGCTGAGCAAATTGACGTTTTGAGAATGAATATTGTTGAAGATGGTGTTTAACTCCTTAGCAAGCAAATTGCGAAATTTCTGTACACTATCGTATGCGATATTTTCAAGTTCATGCGCAAATTTATCTTGAGCTACAGTTGTTATGTCTTCAATTTTTTCATTGAATTCCTCTAGCTTTTTTTCCTTACTTTTAAGGTTTTTTGTCAAAGCCTTCATACCTATCCAACTTAACTACTATTATAATTATAACGACAATGAAAAACTACCAAAGTAAAAAATTTATGCTACAACATGCTATTGCGTAAATACTGTTTACTAGGCACGCGCTGCTCTTCTCCTGTCATTCCAGCGCGTGACACTGGAACCTTAATTTAGCTGTAGCACAACTGAGCGAATACGGCGATTTTAATGTGTTTTTATGCATGACAAATATTACTTGACCTTAGGTTTTAAAGGTGTTATGTAATAGTTTTATAATATTGAGGTTTATTATGAAAGGCAAAGAAAATAATCTTGAGCAGTTAGAGAAGGAAAAAACAGAATTACAAACTCAATTAGAAGCTGAACAGAATAAAGCCAAGCAATCAAAGGATGCTTTTGTTAAATGGTTACAGAATGAAGCTGAATACTATGAAGCTCAAATACAAGGACTAGATGCTTTTTTTCAACTATTACATATAAAAGAAACGCAAGAACCATTTCAGCAGTTACGGGAAAAAAGTAAAGAATTCAACACTCAAGTAAAAGAGTTAGAAAAGCCAATAGAAATAACTGATGAAATAAAAAAACTAAGCGAGTTACGGAAGGAAATAGAAGAGCTAGCAGGAAAGCTTCCTGCATATGCAGAGACACAAGTAAGAAACCTAGCAGAAGAAAAAGCAGCATTAGAAGCTAAAGTAAAAGATTTAGAAACTAAAAATTCTGATGTTGCGACGTTACAGCAGAAAAATAAAGAACTAGAAGCCAAAAACAAAACAACTCAGCAACCAAAACAAGGCAATGGAGCACGGTACACCGCTACTGTTGGTATGGGTCTTGCTGCTGGGTTGGTAGGCATTTACTGCACTTGAACGTACAGTGAGATTAGATATTTGGGTAATGGTTGGTATAGCAGTAGCATCTGCACTTGCAGTTGGTGGTATTACATGCTACATGTTAAAACCTAGTACTAAAGTGAGTGAAACACAAGAGCCACAAAAAGCAAATGGGGCGTGCTGTAAAGTGGCTTAACACGAGAGCTAAAAATATAGTTGAATAATCGTTAATAATAGTGTATAATTATTAATGATTTTTAAGTTAATTTCTTATGGCTTTTTCTAAGTTTCTTGATGCTAAAAATGATGTAGCCTTTCGGCGTATCTTTGGTACTGAAAAGAATAAAGATATCCTAATTCACTTTCTCAATGATATCTTGGGCTTTACTGGCAAAAATGAAATAAAAGAAATAGAATTTCTCAGTACCATTATGGATGCTGAAATTGCCTCTAAAAAACAAAGTATTGTTGATGTTCTCTGTAGAGATGAAAATGGGGTGCAAGTGATAATCGAAATGCAGGTCGCTAAAACCAAAGGCTTTGAGAAACGTGCTCAATACTATGCAGCTAAAGCATATTCTAGACAGGCTGATAAAGGTGATCAATATCATGACCTTAAAGAAATTATCTTTATTGCTATAGCAGATTGTATTCTATTTCCTGATAAGTCTGAGTATAAATCAAAGCATACTATTCGAGATGAAGATACCAATGAACATGATTTAAAAGATTTTTATTTTACATTTATTGAATTGCCAAAATTTCCCAAGACTAAGGAAGATCAGCTCTCAAATATAGTTGAAAAATGGGTCTACTTCTTCAAGTATGCAGATGAAACCAGTGAAAAGGAATTGGAAAAAATAATAGGAAGTGATGTAATAATCAAAAAAGCATATGAAGAGCTAAATAGATTCAACTGGTCAGAAAAAGAATTTATAGCCTATGAACAAGAAATAAAGCGTATTCGTGATGAGAAGGCTGTCCTCGCTCAAAAACTTGATGATGCTACTGAAAAAGGCATCAAAATTGGTGAAGAGAAAGGTA
>NZ_JAAXCS010000080.1:0-6421 GCF_013309895.1 Wolbachia endosymbiont of Atemnus politus
AATAATAAAGAGATAACAGAAATGTTAGAGAACGCAAAAATCGCAAATAGACAGGGTGAATTTCTAGAAAAACTAACGGTTATATCGGAAAGGCAGGTGTGATAGTGGCAATGGAAGACCCGATAGAAGTAGAAAAATGGCTAAATGATACGGAGAAAGGGTGACAATAGTCCGATGTAACAATAGCTATAAACTTACCCCGTTCGGACTATTATAAGAAGAGCTATACTACAGCTATAGAACTTTTTATTTCTAAAATTTCACACAAAAGCTACGCCTTTTTTGATGGAAAAAGGGAGTATTTACAGGAGAAAACATGAGAAAAAGAACATTAACTGTAACTTGTCGATATGAGCCTGATGAGTTAGCAGAGCAACATCTAGCAGATGCTTATGATCTGTTACTAGAATTTGCAGTTAAAAGAAACAATGAAAAGGAGGTAGAAAAAAATGACAACAGTGGCCTTGTATGCAAGAGTATCATCGAAGAACCAAGAACAGAACAACACAATAAAGAGCCAAATAGCCGAGCTTAAACATAGAATTGCTGTAGATAGACATGAACTATTAGATGAATACATATTTATTGATAGTGCTCGTAGCGGATTCACTTTGAAACGTGAAGGTTTAAAGAATTTGTGCAATAAAGTAGCAGAAGGAAAAATCAACAAAATTTACATACATTCACTTGATCGTTTGTCACGTGATCTTATACATCAAAGAATTTTAATAGATGAATTTAAAGAGGCCAGGGTAGAAGTAATCTTTTCAAATCATAAGGTTGATAATACTCCTGAATCCGATTTAATGACAGATATGCAAGGAGCATTTGGAACTTTTGTAATAAAACAAACTGTAGAAAGGAGTCGAAGAGGAAAACGCCATAGAGCAAAAGAAGGTCGTGTAAGTGTGATTAATATTGTACCTTTTGGTTACAAGCGTATAAAGCATGTAGATAGAGATAAGACAAGAGTTGAAATAAATGAAGAGGAAGCAAAAATAGTAAGGCAAATATTCATATGGATAGGACAAGAAAGAATAAGCACAAGGGAAGTTATACGTAGACTAAGAGATAGGTCAATAAGAACAAGAAAAGGAAAGGATGTTTGGAGTCCAGCAACAATTCTGAATATACTAAAAAATACAGCATATAAGGGAGAAATGGCATTTGGTAAATTAAAAAGAGTAAAAAGAAGAGGAAGAAAAAAGGTTTCAGTCAGTCGGACAGATGAAGAAAGTTGGATATATATACCAGTACCAAAGATAGTTGATGAAGAACTATTTAATAAAGTACAAAAGCAACTAGATGAAAATAGAAAGAAGGCAAGAATACAGAAAGAGGGAGGAAAAGAAAAATATCTACTACAAACGCTAGTTGTATGTCAAAACTGTGGATATGCATATAGTGGTGCGCAATCTGGAGGTGGAAAAAAAAAGCATAGCTATTATCGATGTAGTGGTGCTTTACATATAACTAATGGTAAGGAAAAATGTAAGAATAAGTTGGTTCGTGCAGATATGTTAGAAATAGCTATATTGGAAAAGGTAAAAGATTTACTAAAAAACCCAGAGATGATAAAAAAGGAATATCAACGAAGAATTTCAGAAAATAAAAATAATGAATCGCCAGAGGAAAAGTTTGCAAGAAGGGAAAACCAAATAAAAGGAAGGATCAAAGAACTAATGGAAGATTATTATAGCCAAGAAAATGCAGGGGAGAAAAGATATATAAGTGAGGAAGAATTTAAACAGACGATGAGAAAAATGAAAAAACACTTGCAAGAAATAGAAGAAGAGAAAAAGAAGGCAGTTGATCGGAATGCAGTAGAAACAGGAATAAACCGTATTATAAGTATCATAAAGAATTTTTATTCTAGTATAAAACCAAACTTGGAACAGCTAGATTGGGGAGCTAAACGTGGCATTATTAAAGCATTGATAGGACAAATAGACATAGGCCGTGACCAGGTGGAAATAAGATTTCAGGTCGAAGAACCAGCGGAGGACGGGAAGATTTTTAATTTGTACCATTGTACAGATTGCGAAGATAAATAAAATAGCTTCATTATCATGATAAAAAGATTGGTGGGGGTTGTCAAGGAGTTTCTTCGTTTCATCCACGTGCTGCTAAAAGTTTGTTATGCAAGAAGTCTATTAAAGCGAAAGCATGAGTTTTCTCGGCTCGGGAAATTTCATGTTTAACTGCGAGAATAGATACTTATTTAAGAAATATCCTGTGACTTTCAGTCCTAGCTGAAATTCTTGATATGAGTAGCTGTTTTGCAGGTTGTTATTATATACATTATGCAACATTTGTGGAAAAGGTAGTAGTTTATCTGCATAATAATCTCCTGCTTTTTTTGACACTGCTCTGCCGGTTTTTGGAGAAATAAATTGTAAATCTTCCTGAGCACCTGTTACAGCACACTTGGATAGGTCTAACTTAAACCCGAGTTGTGTAAGAAGCAAAAGCTCTAAATTGAGGTAATGACCTTGCCAGGATTCATTATTGTACTTAATTACGTCGATAAAATATCGAAAATTATCGTACAGTACAGCGCAAGATTCACTTTCTGGAAGCACTTTTTCCAAAATGGAAGAGAAAGAAACAATAGCGATGCTTTTTAACCTGTCCTGAAAGAAATGATGAGATGGAGATTCAATCAATTCGCACTTAAAAAATCCTAGATTTTCAAGTAGTTTAGCGCTCCATTCTGCATGTAATAGATTGCTTATTTGAAACTTATAGTTGCTAGCGTTTGTTAGCCTAGTTAATCCTCTGCGCTTTCCGTGATTTTTCGTAAACAGAGAAAGAATTAAGTTTTTATCACCGTACTTTTTGGCAGCTATAATGATACCTTCATCTTTCCATCTCATTTAGAGCGATTAATCATATTGATCGTATATATTATATGGTAGTGAAATCAGTACAGCAAAAAATTGTATTTCTAGGCGCAAGAGAATGCTATAGGGTTGCTTAAATTATGAGATGGGAAGCTATTATCTCCTTATACTTCCATCAAACAAATGCTATCTGGGTCTTAAAAACGCTAACTATGGATTAGAAATTAAAAAATACTATAACACCAATAGCTTATTATTCTGGCATTTATAATAAAAACTGTCAATGAACACCTAAATTTGAGTAAAAAAACTTCACTACTATTCACTAAGAATTCAAGAATTTCAGTAACTTCCCTATTCTAAATAAAATCAGATTTATGTAAAATAGCGATATTTTTTAGTTTTTACTAAATTTGTTGTAAAGTAGACAAGCTTTTCAGCAAGTTATCTATCCATAGTTGGCGTTAAGAGATTCCACAGAATTTGGAGTTTCCATTGGGCAACAATCATAGGAGTTGGGCTAAAATTATTAGAATAATAATTTTTATTTTTATATTGACTATTGGGGTTTATTATTTTATAACTGGGACTTAAGTTATTTTTATGAGCTTGAGTTTTTAATATATGCCTACGATAAATCAGTTAGTACGTAAGGGCAGGTTAAAATTATCCTATAAGAAAAAGGTGCCTGCTTTAGGGGAAAACAATCCTCAGAGGAGGGGTGTTTGCACTAAAGTGTATACTACGACTCCTAGGAAACCTAACTCAGCATTACGTAAGGTAGCTAGAGTAAGAATTAGTGGGTATGGTGAAGTGACAGCTTATATACCTGGTGAAGGCCATAATTTACAAGAGCACTCTGTTGTTTTGATACGCGGTGGGCGAGTAAAAGATTTGCCGGGTGTGCGTTATCACATAATAAGGGGTGCTCTTGATCTGCGTGGTGTGCAAAATCGAAAGAAAGCCCGCTCAAAATATGGTGTAAAGAAATCTGGTTAAAGTTTATGGCTCGTCGGAATAAAACAAAAAAGAGAGAGATAAGTCCTGATTCGCGTTACGGTAGTATTTTGTTGATGCGTTTCATTAATGTAATTATGAAATGTGGTAAAAAATCCATTGCGGAAAAAATTGTCTATGGTGCTTTATCTTTAGCTGAGAAAAAAATAGATAAAAGCGGGATATCAATTTTTGAAACAGCGGTGGAAAATGTTACGCCTTCTATAGAAGTGCGTTCTCGTCGTGTTGGTGGTGCAACTTATCAAGTGCCGGTTGAAGTGAGGAAAGATAGAGCAATCTCTTTGGCATTAAGGTGGATTGCTAAGGCCGCTTCTGCTGCTCGAAAGAAGAGTGGAAAAACTTCTGCTGATTGTCTACAATCTGAAATAATAGATGCTTATAATAAACGCGGTGGTGCATTTAAGATGTGTGAAGAAAAATATAAGATGGCCGAGGCTAACAAGGCTTTTTCTCATCTTCGGTTTTGATGTTAGCTAATTGATGGTGATATGGAAATTGATATATCTAAATACAGAAATATAGGTATAATGGCTCATATAGATGCTGGTAAGACTACTACAACGGAGCGTATTTTATTTTATACTGGCAAACAAAATAGAATTGGTGAAGTACATGATGGTGCAGCTTCTATGGATTGGATGGAGCAGGAAAAGGAGCGTGGTATTACAATCACATCTGCTGCAACAACTTGTTTTTGGACTGATCATAGAGTCAATATAATAGACACTCCTGGGCACGTTGATTTTACTATCGAGGTTGAAAGGTCTTTAAGAATTTTAGATGGTGCGGTTGCTGTATTTGATGGAGTTGCAGGGGTTGAACCTCAATCTGAAACTGTTTGGCGTCAGGCTGATAAATATAATGTTCCTCGTATCTGTTTTGTCAACAAAATGGATAGAATAGGAGCGAATTTTTATCGATGTGTCGATATGATTACAAGCAAGCTTGGGGCAGTGCCTTTGGTCATTCAGCTACCAATAGGAAGTGAGAAAGATTTTAAAGGCATAGTGGATCTTATCTCTATGAAGGCTATTATATGGAAGGAAGAGACGTTGGGTGCTGAATTTTTCTATGAAGATATTCCTCCCGATTTGCTTGATAAGGCTCAACAGTACCGAAATCTTTTGTTAGACACTGCGGCTGGAATGGATGATGAGGCAATGAACACTTATTTTGAATCTAACGACCTGCCAGTAGACTTACTGAAGAAGTGTGTGAGAGACGGAACTATTAAAGGAACATTTGTTCCTGTATTATGTGGATCAGCTTTTAAGAATAAAGGGGTACAGCCACTTTTAGACGGTATAGTCGATTTTCTGCCTTCTCCTATTGATGTTGATGAAATTGTTGGAACTGATCCTAAGGACTCAGAAAAGAAAATTGTGATTAGGCCTTCAGAGCAAGAAAAATTTGTTGCTCTTGCATTTAAAGTGATGACAGATAAATTTGTGGGTAGCTTAACGTTTATTCGTATTTATTCTGGTAGGTTAAAATCTAAATCTACTGTATTGAATGCAGGAAAAAATGAGACTGAAGGAATTGGTAGAATGCTGCTTATGCATGCAAATAACAGAGAGGATATAAGTGAGGCTAAGGTTGGGGATATAGTTGCTTTAGTTGGATTAAAAAAAACAATTACTGGTGACACTTTATGTTCACATGGTTTTCCTATACTATTAGAACGTATGGAATTTCCTGAACCTGTTATTGAAATTGCTGTGGAGCCTAAAACCACTTCGGATCAGGAGAAATTGGGTATTGCTTTAAATAGATTAGTTGCAGAAGATCCTTCTTTAAGAATGTCAGTAAATGCAGAAAGTGGTCAGACTATATTGAAAGGTATGGGTGAACTGCACCTTGAAATTATTACAGATAGAGTAAAACGTGAATTTAATGTTGGTGTTAATGTTGGTGCGCCTCAAGTTGCATATCGTGAGACTATTACTAAATCCGTTGAAATTGATTACACTCACAAAAAACAATCAGGTGGTGCTGGTCAATTTGCTAAGGTAAAGATTTTGTTTGAACCTCTTGAGCCTGGTTCTGGATTTCAATTTGAAAGTAAGATAGTAGGTGGTGCAATTCCAAAAGAATATATTCCTGGTGTGCAAAATGGCTTGGAATTGATAAAAGAAGGGGGAATGATCTCTGGTTTTCCAGTTATTGATTTTAAGGCTACTCTTATTGATGGTGCCTTTCATGAAGTTGATTCAAGTCCTTTGGCTTTTGAGCTAGCTGCTAAAGGTGCTTTTAAGGAAATGGCAAATAAAGCTGGTCCAAAGATGTTGGAGCCCATAATGAAAGTTGAGATTATTACACCTGAAGAATATATGGGTGATATTATGGGTGATGTGAATAGTAGAAGAGGGCAGGTTTCAAGTATGGAAACGCACAATAATAGTGCTATAATCCTTGCTTTAGTACCTCTTGCAAGTATGTTTGGTTATATAAATGTCTTGCGTTCTATATCTCAAGGAAGAGCTCAATATAGTATGCATTTTTCTTGTTATGAGCAAGTACCACAGTATGTGGTTGATGGGTTAAAGTATAATTAGAGGTAA
>NZ_JAAXCS010000081.1:0-6390 GCF_013309895.1 Wolbachia endosymbiont of Atemnus politus
GCCCTTAAAGGCTGGTCAACAGATTTAAATTCTTGCGATATAGTGCTTGTAGTTACAAGCACTATACTGTAGTATTTCCAAAGGAATTTTCTTCAACTTTTCAATATTTTTTCAGGTCATTCATGTCAAGAATCGAAGAATTTCGTTCTTTTATGCACGAAATAAATGCTGATGCGTTTATGTTACACACAAAAGATGAATATTTAAATGAATATTCAGACGAGTTAACCAAGTTATGTGGCTTCACAGGAACAAATGGGCTACTTATTGTCACAAAAAACAACAAGTGCCCATTTTTTACTGATGGACGCTATATCACACAAGCTCGCAATCAGCTCGATCAGGGCAATTTTCAAGTATATAATATACAAGAAGAGGATTCATGCGGATGGGTAAAAGCAAACTTAACATCGACTACCTCACTAGGTTATCATTTGCAATATTTTACCGTAAAAGAGATAAGAAAATATGAAGATATTTGTAAATTAGCACCCTATTCAATTGAAAAAGAAAGTAATCGTAGAGAACAAAAGATAGTTCCACATACAGATGAATATTCCGGTGAAAGTAGTAAGAGCAAATGTGAAAAAGTAGCTAAAAGCATAGATAAAGAAGCCGAAGCAGTGCTTCTGACTGATCCAAATTCAATTTCATGGTTATTAAATTTAAGAAATGAAAATGCTAAATATACCCCATGTATATTGGGTCGTGCTATATTGTATAAAGACGGTAGTGTTGATTTATTTGTTCAAGATAAAGAACATTCGACTGTACAAGTAAATTTAGATAACCATGTAGATATTTTTGATATTAGTAAGCTAGAGAGTTCACTGTGTAAGCTAAATTCGATAATGATAGATCCAAGCACAACTCCAATGAGTATTATGACTGTAATACAAAATAAGCAGATAGTTGAAAGAGAGGATCCTTGTCTAATTCATAAAGCAGTGAAGAACCAAGTTGAAATAACCGGGGCTATAAACGCACACATCAGAGATGGAATAGCGATTACGAATTTTCTATATTGGCTTGAAAATAATACCGGTACAGAACTTGAAGCCGAAGAAAAGATTTTAGAATATAGAAAAGAGCAGAATTTGTTTAAGCAATCAAGTTTTCCAACAATTTCTGCATTCAATGAAAATGGAGCAATAATTCATTACCGTGCAAGTAGTAAGACGAATAAAATAATTCGGAAAGGTGGTCTGTATTTGACTGATTCTGGTGGCCAATATCTTGACGGTACAACCGATGTCACAAGAACTATAGCAATTGGCGATCCAACCAATGAACAAATAGTCCACTATACGGTAGTATTGAAAGCTCATATTGCTGTAGCAAGTGCCATCTTTCCTCATGGCACTACTGGTGGAGAATTGGATATCTTGGCACGTACTCACTTATGGAAATTTGGAATAGATTACATGCATGGTACAGGGCATGGAGTAGGAAGTTATTTATCAGTGCATGAAGGACCGCAAGCAATATCAAGAGGAAATAAAGTGAAACTCATGCCAGGAATGATACTTTCCAACGAGCCTGGTTATTACATTCCAGAAAAGTATGGAATAAGAATTGAAAATCTGATGTATGTTAACAAGCAAGAAAACGGCTTCTTAAACTTTAAACAATTGACCTCTGTTCCATACGATAGAAAACTAATAGATGTGCAAATGCTTACTAAAGATGAGATTGAATGGATAAATAGATATCATCTGTTTATTTGTAAAAACTTAGAAAATAATATCAAAGATAAGGGATGGTTAGAGAAAGTATGTGCTCCTTTGTAAGCAAATTGTTTGTTGTTTAATAAAGTATTAACAGGGTTGCGATGGGTATTTTATACATTGTTTTTAATTAAAAACAATGTATAATAGAAAATACGTGTTTTAAGTATAGGTGTAATTATGACAGATAAAGTGCAAGAAGATGAGTTTATGAAGCAGTATATGGATACTTGCAAAGAGCAAATAGAAAAATTAGCCAAGGATCCTGAGTTACTTAACCAGACCTTAAAGCCGTTTATGCAAATGTCTCAGCAGTTCATGGCTGGCGGTATGTTAGATGGGTCTATACCTGATATGATACCTAATTCAGGTAGTATGGATGTTAATAAGATGATTACTCAGATGAAGGGGATGATTGACTACATAAAGGGTAATTACAAGGAGCTTATGAAAAAGGATAGCTTGCAGATTCAAGAGCTTGATGAGTCCAGCAAAAAATTGAGAGGCTTGGTCAAGAAATTGATAGAAAAAATTGAAAATAATAAATAGTAAAGTTGAAGTTGTCAGTAGCGTAGCAACATGGAACCCCAGGTTAGGCCTGCACCTATTGCAATCAGTAGTCCCAGGCTTCCTGGTTTTATTTTTGATTTTTGTACTACATGGTCAAGTGCTAGTGGAATTGATGCTGCTGAGGTGTTTGCATGTTGATCAACTGTATTAATCACTTTTTCTATAGGGAAATCTAATTTCTTCACCACTGCTTCAATAATACGAATGTTTGCTTGGTGAGGGACTAACCAGTCAATATCAGTAATTCTCAAATCATGACATCTTAGTGTTTCCTTTACTGAGGCTGTCAGCTTCTCTACTGCATGCTTGAACACTTCTCTTCCATTCATACATATTTTTCCAGAATTACCAGTTGAGGATATCCCCCCATTTGTACATAATATATCTATGTTACCATCAGAATATAAGTTGGTTGATATTATACCTCTTGTGAAGTTTTCTGTTATTTTATTACAGTACGCTGCAGATTTCATTATTACTGCACCGGCACCATCACCAAACAATACACAAGTTGACCTGTCTCCCCAATCAACAATTCTGGACATTATTTCAGCACCTACAACCAGTGCATATTTAATTCTATTGTTAGATTTTATAAATGAATCAGCAATCGTAACTGCATATATAAAACCAGAGCATGCTGCTTGCACATCAAAAGCAAAAGCGTTTTTACATTTTAGCTTATTTTGCACAATAGTTGCACAGCTAGGAAAAGTTTTATCAGGTGTTGTTGTTGCTACTATAATTAAATCAATTTCATTCACTGAAATTTTAGCCTTTTCCATAGCATTGTTTGCTGCATTAACAGCTAGATCTGACGTTAATTCTCTTTCGTCTGCTATATGCCTTTGAGTTATCCCTGTTCTCTGTATAATCCATTCATCACTTGTTTCGACCATTGATACAATTTCGTCGTTACTCAACGTCTTTTTTGGTAGGTAAGATCCAGTGCTTAATATAAAACTTTTATTCAACCTGACTGACCTCGCTAATTATCTTCTGGTTTAAGTCTTCATTAATGGCATTTACTGCAGATTTTATTGCATGGGCAAAAGAAATAGCATCAGAATTTCCATGGCTTTTAATAACTATACCATTTAGCCCCAAAAACATAGCTCCATTTCTAACTTTAGGATTAAAACGCGCTAGCACTCTATTTAGCTTGGGCTTCAATAACAAGCCAACAAGCATTTTTGCTACCCATGAGCTTAATACTTCTTGCTTCATTAGGTTCGTCAAAGTCCTAGTAGTTGCCTCAAGTGTTTTAAGCATTACATTGCCAACAAAACCATCAGCAACAATCACATCTATATTACCTTCTAAAAACTCACTTGCTTCTATATACCCTCTAAAATTAATATCTTGAGCATTCTTGAGTAACTCAAAAGCTCCTCGTACTGAGTCACTGCCTTTAATTTCTTCTGTACCAATATTCAGTAAAGCAACTTCAGGATTATCAATTTTTAATGCTACTTTTGCAAATACACTGCCCATCAATGCAAATTGAAATAATGAGTCAGCATTACAATCAACATTTGCACCAAGGTCAAGCAATACAAAGCTTTTTGCCTTACTTGGCAAGGCAGATACAATAGCAGGACGATAAATGTTCGGCAATGTTCCCAAAATAAATCTAGAAATTGCCATCAATGCCCCGGTGTTACCAGAGGACACTACTCCAGAAGCCTTACCTTTTTTCACTGCTTCAATTGCTACTTTCATACTTGAGTTCTTACGATGCCTCAACGCAAAAGAGGGCTTATCACCTGCAAGAACATTATCAGAGCAGTGAATAAATTCGGAGTTATCGCTTACCTTTCTATATTTTGAAAGCAAAGGAGATATTTGTTTCTGATCTCCATAAATATGGAAAAAAACTTTAATGCCTGGATCAACAAGGTTATCCAAAAAAAGACTAGCACCGTGAATCACTGAGAGAGGTGCAAAATCACCTCCCATAGCATCAAGTGCAATGACTATATTATTGTTAACCGTGGGTAACATATCATGATAGTTATTCTGCCTGTTGTTTGATAAAAACCCGTTTTCCTTTGTAGCTGCCGTCAACTGCTATATTGTGAGGCAACATAAACTCTCCAGTTGTTGTACATACCACAATGTTCTTAGGCTCAATGGCATGGTGAGAACGATGCATATTACGCCTTGATTTTGACTTTTTTCTTTTTGGAACTGCCAAGACTTCCTCCGTTGTTAACATATAATAAAGACTTTTTATTAGTAACATGTTTTTTACAAGAAGTAAACAGCGATAGTAAAATAAGTAAGGTATGTAATTGATCCCTGTAAGGTTCAAACTGAAGTGTCTTAATCAAAGTATATTGAACTTAGAACATACTTCAGCTATACTCTACGGTAGAGTTAACAAAAATTTTAATAAAATAAGTAAAACTAATTTTTAGCTAAGATAAATGTAAAGTGAGCTCTTTTGATATAAATGGTATTAGAATAATCGGTAGGTGCTTTATCAATCTTTTGTTGAGACTTGGTAGCGCATTTACATTTTTTATTCAGTCTTTATATCACTGCTTCGTGCCACCATATTATTTAGGTAACGTAGCAAGGCAGATCATAGAAATAGGCTTTTTCTCTTTGCCAATTGTTGGACTTACGGGAGTCTTTATAGGAGCAGTGATAGTTTTGCAAAGCAGTTTGAGTGGTACGTTGATTAATCCAGAACAGATAATACCCAAACTTGTTACGGTCACCATCATTAAAGAGTTAGGGCCAGTTTTAATCAGCTTAATAATGGTAGGAAAAGTTGGATCGTCAATTGCAGCAGAAATTGGCACAATGCGTATCACCGAACAAATAGATGCACTTACAACCTTGAACATTAACCCTTTCAAATACTTAATTGCACCAAGGATTTTAGCGTCAGTTGTAGTATTCCCTATGCTTACAATATGTGCAGATCTAATAGGAATGTTTGGGGGATATATCACTGCAGTTTTCGAATTTAACCATAATATGAATATATACGTAAAATATACAGTTCAGTTCTTTAATATGCATAATTTTATTACTGGGCTAGTAAAAGCAACTGCTTTTGGCGCCATAATTTCCATTTCAAGTTGCTATTACGGTTACTACTGTAGAGAAGGTGCACGAGGAGTAGGTGTTGCTACAACATCAACTGTTGTTTTATCGTCCATATTGATCATCTTAGCAAACTACTTGATTACTTTGATACATGCATAGCCCCATAATATCAGTATCGGACTTAAGCTTATCCTTTGATGATAAACCGATATTAAACGACATAAGTTTTGATATATCAAAGGGAGAATCATTAGTCATACTTGGTGGTTCAGGAAGTGGCAAATCTGTATTAACAAAAATAATTATCGGTTTGCTTGCGCCAGACTCAGGGTCCATTAGAATAAATAGCAAAAGTAAAAATAAATTTGGGGTCTTATTTCAAAATTCAGCTCTATTTGACTACGTTACAGTATGGGAAAACATATCTTTTAATTATAAAAAACGCTTCAATATTAGCAAAAAAGAAGCAAGACTATTAGCAATCAAAAAGTTAAATGACGTTGGGCTGGAGGAGAACATAGCAGACATGTTTCCGATAGAGCTATCAGGTGGAATGAAGAAAAGGGTAGCACTTGCAAGAGCAATTGCACATAATCCGGAGATTATTATACTGGATGAGCCAACTTCAGGCTTAGATCCAATTATGTCAGATATAGTAAACGAGATAATAATAAAATTGTCTAAAGACCTTAGCCCCACCATTATTACGATTACACATGATATTCACAGTGCATTTAAAATAGCTGATAAAATAGCAGTATTATACGAAGGAAACATCATCTCCCATGGAACTGTTCAAGAAATACAAAATACTAAAAATGAATATGTAAGGAAATTTATTCATTATATGTAGCAACAGGCTCGCAAACAAAATTATGAGTACTGAACAGCTTAACATAAAAATTGACAAAGTTGAATTTTTAAGATGTACTAAAAGAGTTTTAGGGTATAGTGGTGATGAAGCAGATAAAGAAACGTTTATATCAAACTATAATGCCACCACTGGTAGGGCTGTCCTTTATAGCAGGAGCTC
>NZ_JAAXCS010000082.1:0-6161 GCF_013309895.1 Wolbachia endosymbiont of Atemnus politus
TAAACTCCGCATTTACTATATCAAGGGCACAAGTCTCAGATGCAAGCACGTAAGAACCGTTTAACTTTCCTAAAACAAGAGGTCTGATTCCCGATGGATCGCGTACTCCAATAACTACTTCTTGGTTGATTGCAACAAAAGAATAAGCACCCTGTATTTGCTTTAATGCAGATATAAAACTCTCCTGGAGACTGTCTTTTGTATTGATTTCTACTAAGCGTACTACCACTTCTGTATCAATATCTGATTGAAAAACGCATCCTCGTTTAATTAACCGCTCGCGTATTGGAGAAATATTAATTAAATTACCATTATGTGCTATAGCAAAATCCCCAAACTTGTTACTTTTGACATAGCATATTGGATAATAGGGAAGGGTTGAGAGTGTCATTCCAGCGCGTGACGCTGGAATGAAGTTGAGCACAAAGAGCTAACAAAGATTAGATTGTAAGATCCTCTAAAGGACTGTAATCTACATCTTCCTGTGTTGTGTAGTCATCAACTGACGGACTATGTAATACATCTACATCTTCCTGTGCTTTACCGTCATCCACTACTGTGTAATCAATATTACACTTATTTAGTCCGCCTAATATATATTCTGCTTTGGAAATATTTTTCACCATAGCCTTCCATAATAACATTTAAATAGTCAGCACTGTAAATGTCAGAAAGTTCGTTACATATTTTTGGATCTTTAACTGCATAGTGTTGTGTAAACTTACACTCACTACCGTCATCTTTACAAAAAGAAAATTTTCCTTTTTGGTTACTATCTGCAGTAATGATAAATCTATTGCCTTTGTTATCTTTTGCTGAGAACTCATTATCGCTCTTATCTATGGAATATTGTTCCTTTGGAAATGTAAGTGTCAAGTGATATGTCATAATACTACCTTAATAAAAATGACTATTATAGTATAGGTTTATTAATAAACAATATATATTATAGTATAATTAATATGGAATGGATCTAATAAACCTCAGTTGGGCCCCCAGTTGGGCCCATAAGAACTACTTGTTCACCCTCTTTAAAGTACTTACACAAATTAGTGGAACCACCGGTTTCGAGCACAATAGTGGTAATAATTCCTTTTTTTTGTCCACTTCAGTGCCAGTTACGGCTATACCTTCCATGACAAGGTTAGCTTTTCTACTATTGGCTTCGAGATTTTGCAACCTAAAGAATTGTCCAGGCTGAAAGTTTTTTGCAGCAAGTGGTGCTTTGACCACTATTTCTACCACTTTATCGGTTAAATATTGAACTTTTATGACCCTTGTAGTAAATTGCTCTTTGATCCTGTTGAAGAATTCTTCATTGGTCAGGTGTTTTGCAGCGCGTGACGCTGGCTGATTAGTTAAAAGCTGGGAAATGATAGGGTAGCCGTTCTTGGCGCTTGCCATAGCTTTCACGACACTTCCGCTATACGAAGGGTGAAGATCACCAAAGAAACTAATTGTTTTATCATCTTGTTTATACACTAATATTCTATCTTTATTTTGCATTTTGGGAGAGAATATTGGATCTACTTCCTCTCCTGATGAGCTTAGGTGAGTGAAATATCCATTGCTTAATTTAAAATGCTTTTTATCTTCCGTTGCAATAACTACATTTGGCTCAGTACCTGCTGCTATAAGAATAGAACGTGCCTTTATATGTTTGATTTCTTCAGATTGCGTATCTCTCAATTTTATCGATTCAGCATGATTATATTTATCTGTTACAATTTCAACTGGTTCTAGGTTTTCAATAAAGTAGATCCCTTCTAATAATGCGTTTTGCACCTCTTCACTATTTAGTCGATAACTTGGCGAATCTTTTAGCTGTTTTCTATATACAACTTTTACTCCTCCGAGGCTCTGCATTAACTCCAATATTTTTGTTTCTTTATTCTCCTTTTTTTGCTAATTTTCGGACCAGTTGTGCGTGCGATATAAACTCATTTGCAATTTCACGTTCTTCTTCTGTCCAGTCTTTTTCAACGTAGTCTTTCCCATATTTACCAACCAATGTCTCGTAACGAAGAAGAAACTTTTCTACTTGAGTTGGATAATACGCTAGGGCTTCAGTGGCAGCATCAATTGCAGTGAGTCCCCCACCCATGACAACTATTGGCATTCGGATTTGAAGGTTTGCTATGGAGTCAGATTTGAGAGCACCACTGAGTTGTAATGACATTAGAAAATCAGATGCCATGCGCACTCCACGTGCTAACGTATTTTTTACTTTGATCATTCGTGGCTTGCCAGAGCCGAGCGCTAGGGCGACGTGGTCAAAACCCAAATTGAACGTGTCATCAACAGTCACTGTGCCACCGAAGCGGATGCCCCCACACATGCTATAAACAAAGATCAATGGAATAGTACCGCTTATATTCCGCTTGTTGTGGTAATCTGAATTAGTATTGATTGCAGAATAAGATATTCCTCTTTTTTTGCAAGATTTTTTCAATAGTTATTAGTGTTACAATAAAGACCAACTCCGCAACTGCTAAAACAGTAGCTGAATATTTATCATACAGTAAAAACCAGGTGCGATATATTCCTGTTGTAAAAGTGTCAATTGCAAGAAATTGTGGAGTGCCAAAATCTGTAATTACTTCCATTAGTACCAAAGATAGCCCAGCTATAATCCGATTTTACAAAGGGAATTTACAGTTCATCATATTCCCACTTTCCGCCCTTTCCGAGCATTGCTTTGGAATAATTAAATTAGTCACCAAGATGTGCTTTTCTGTTTCCAACTATATTCCATAGGTTTGGTCCTAATTTATTAGCTCCGCCTTTTTCAAAACTATGGCAGGCTATACATTTTTTCGCTGCTGACTTACCTTTCTCAAAGCTAGCATTCTGCATGAGCGCCCCAATATCGAGCGCCACTTGTTCGATTTTTTGCTGAGGTTCACCACCAGCAGCCACTATCGTTTGATGTTCAATCTTATAATCCTCCGGACTGTAAAGCATATCAACTACATTACTAACTATCATAATTATTAGCCCAGAAAGTAAAATCGATTCTGCAATCTTATTAAGCACCATAATTAACTTTTATCAATTGTTGTTGCTTGAATTATGCAAGTATTTTTGCAAACAGCAAACTTCAAAATTCATCTTTTAATAGAGCCAAATCAAAAATTCTGGTAAAGTAGTTTTGTTTACAAAAAATATGCTACTTAATATTGAAAAGCGCAGTATAACAAATGCACTGTGGAAATTGCAAGAAGCAGATCAAAGGGAAGTACTAACCCTTACTCAGAGATTTGAATTACCAAAAATCTTAGCGAGGACGCTGGTTACTCGTGGTGTTAATATAAAAAATGCAGGTGACTTCTTATATCCACTGATTAGGTCGCTACTACCAGATCCATTCCATCTTCTTGATATGGATAAAGCTGTTTGCCGCATAATACGAGCAATAAACAATAATGAAAACATAGCAATATTCGGTGACTACGATGTTGATGGTGCAACTTCATCAGCATTAATCAACAGGTACTTAAGAGCAATTGGTATACACTCTATAATCTACATTCCAGATCGTGTTAATGAGGGCTATGGATTAAACGCAGATGATTTATTACAGCTTAAAAAGAAAGGAATTGACTTATGTATTTCCGTTGATTGCGGTACGCTCGCATATCAGCCAATAGAAGATGCAAAGAATCTTGGTCTTGATATTATAGTTATTGACTATCATCTTGGTGCAGAAAAGCTACCAAGCGCTGTAGCAGTTGTTAATCTAAACCGCTTTGATGAGAGTTCTCCTTACAATAACTTAGCAGCAGTTGGAGTGTCATTTCTGCTGATTGTTGCTCTTAACAAAAGCCTACGTGAGCAGGGATTTTTTATCAGCACAAAAGAACCGGATTTGTTTGATCTGCTGGATTTAGTTGCCCTTGGCACTGTTTGCGATGTTATGCAGATCACTGGTCTCAATAGAGCATTTGTCTCACAGGGATTAAAAGTTATGTCAGCAAGAAAAAATGTTGGCTTGCGCGTTTTATTTGATGCTTTAGGAATTCTTGAAAAGCCGAGTGTTTCTCGACTGGGTTTTAATATTGGACCATGCATAAATGCTGGAGGAAGAATTGGAGAAGCATTGCTTGGTGCAAGGTTGCTCTCTACAGATGACGAAGAAGAAGCGCATTCCATCGCGCTAAAATTAATAGACTTGAATAATGCAAGGAAGATGATGGAAAATGAGGCTATTTATGAAGCCACAACACAAGTGGAAAAGTCCATGAAATCAGGTGCGAATTTTATAATGGTAAGCGGCAATTGGCATCAGGGAATAATCGGTATAATTGCATCAAGACTGAAAGAGCGGTTCCATTTGCCGGCAGTAGTGATATCTTTAAATAAAGGAATAGGAAAAGCAAGCTGCAGGTCAATTCCTGGGATTGATATCGGAGCTGCAGTTCTCTTTCTGCAAAATTTATAAATCTGATTATTGAAGGTGGCGGCCATAGTATGGCAGCAGGGTTTGCGATTAAGGAGGACAAAATAAACGATTTATATGACTTTTTCACTGAGAGGTTTGCACACTTTACGCATAATAAGGCTTTAAAAGCCGACGGTATAGTAACTGCTAAGGCAATAAACTTGTCCCTGTGGAATCAACTGCGACGTTTGGAGCCATTTGGTGTTGGCAATCCTGAACCGAGGTTTATTATCCAAGGAGCGAAGATCAGGAAGCCTGAAGTTATAGGAGTTGACCATATAAAATGCTTCATTGCTGACGATAATGCTATGGTTAGAGCCATTGCGTTTCGTTCTGCAAATACTCATCTTGGTTCTGCTATCATGAAGGGTAATGTTGAGGCTATTTTGGGCAAAATCTCTATGAATTATTGGAATGGCAATGAGTTTGTACAATTTTTAATAGAAGATGTATTGGTATCCGTTCAGACAATGGCATCAACTTAAGGAAAAATGTCAGTGATTGTGCATAAAATTTCTCTCTAAAATTCTTACCATTAAATTATCTAAAAACTACAAAAAGCAGTACTTTTGTTTCTATTAGATCTCTTGCATAACCAATTTATGGTAAGGAATTTTATAGATGCGACAGTTACGCAACCTTATGCAATATCCTGTTCAGCCGCAGGGCAACAGGTACTCTGAAATTAAATGGCAACCAGCCTACCTTCTCTAATTTAAACGATAGACCAACCATGTTTACACGTCCAACTATGTTTTCCATCGATACAAAACCAATTTCAGGAAACCTACTATCCAAAGAATTATTTCTATTGTCTCCCATAACAAAAAACTGATCGTTAGGTACGTAATAAACCGGAGTATTATATGAAAGTCTGTTAGGGACATTATCTATTAAAATTTCATGTTCTTTGCCACCTGGAAGTGTTTCTATATACCTTGGTATGCTGCGATTTGATTCATAATCAAGGAAGCTTCCAATTTGCCTTCGCTTTACTTTCTGATCGTTTAGGTACAATTCTCCTTCTATCATTTGCACTTTGTCACCTGGTATTCCTATTACTCGCTTAACAAATATGATGCTGTTGTTTCTCGTGGGTTTGAAAACTATTATGTCACCACGCTTTGGCGGGGTATAAAAGATCCTGCCGCTAAAAATGTTTGGAGAGAATGGAAAGGAGTGTTTACTGTAACCGTATGAATATTTACTAGTAAAAATGTAATCTCCCTCAAGTAGAGTGCTTTTCATTGAACCAGAAGGTATATGAAATGGCTCAAATAAAAAACTACGTATTGATAGTGCAATCAGCAGTAAAAAAAACAATGAAGATAAAAATCTTCCTGTTCTTGCTATCCAGTTTTCTCTTAATTCCTCCAACTTTTCCAACTTCGTTTTTTCTTATAAATTAAGCTTATTATAACACATAAAAGTGGTAATGTGAAATTTTACTCGTAGGATTGTTTCTAAACCTTGTAACCTGTTCGAACTTTCTTCTACCACACTTAGATACGAACTCATTTGCCTAACTTGGTTGTAACAATTTCAAGTTTTCAACCCTATTTTCACTCGGTTTGTTCTTGTAAATATATGTACTATTTTTATGTTTTTTGAAAAAGTAAACATTTACGATTTCATAACGCTGTGTGTTTCTGTATTAATCAAGTTAAAGTAGCTATTAATAACCTAATATAAAGTATAAAAAAATATATAATCTTGACTT
>NZ_JAAXCS010000083.1:0-5949 GCF_013309895.1 Wolbachia endosymbiont of Atemnus politus
AAACCGCTAAGTGGTAATTTGAAAGGATATAGAAGCTTCAGAACTAAAGGTTGCCGTGTTGTGTACCGTATAAACATTGCAGAACATAAAATAATTCCTGCTTCGGTAGGATATAGAAAAGACGTTTATGATAAGATACCATTGGATTTACTGTAGTAAACATTAAATATATTTTTATACAGTCATCCTTCCTGATCCATTTTCTTACTCAGGACAAAAACAACATTTTGAGTTTGAAAAGGAATTGATTTAGAATTCCTAAATACTTGTCTT
The DNA here is from genome assembly GCF_013309895.1 of Wolbachia endosymbiont of Atemnus politus. NCBI lineage: Bacteria > Pseudomonadati > Pseudomonadota > Alphaproteobacteria > Rickettsiales > Anaplasmataceae > Wolbachia > Wolbachia endosymbiont of Atemnus politus. Next base: position 274 of record NZ_JAAXCS010000083.1, read on the forward strand.
TTATATAACTTTCGTGTAATAGACGTGTATGCATCCAATCATATACCTACTTAGCCTGCTACTCGATCTTTATAGCTTCATTCTAATATGTTGGGTTGTCTTGGACTGGCTCATTAAACTTAATGTGGTAAACATGTATAACGAAGTTGTAAGCAATATAATGCACGCCTTAAACCGACTCACCCACCCACCATTAAAGGTTATTAGAAGGTATATACGGCCGCTCAACGGATTAGATTTATCTGTAATGCTATTGCTAATAGCAATCCACTTTGTAAAATATACAATAAATTACTACTTTTAAGTAGATGCTAAAAAGATATCTAAAAGCAACAGTATATCTATCGCTCCTAATGTATATATATGTATCAGTTTTTAGCTATAACTACAAAGACACATCCTTAAACACAGCCACAGATGAAGGGGTAACAAATTTGGGTGGAATAGTAGGCTCATACTTAGCTGATATATTAGTTCAATTCTTTGGATTAACTAGCGTCACAATAGCTACAACTGCAGTTTATTTTTTGATTTTCAAGCCATCAAAAAGGCTGCTAAAAATTCTCTATTCAATATTAATCAATTTAGGAATATGCGCTACATTAGCGCAACTTTCGCTAGGTATTACTGCAAGGTACATGCACAGTGGAATGATGGGAGATGCACTAATTAGCCAGTGTCCATTTTACATATTCATAATAGCAACGTTAATAGGTATTGTAGGGCTGATCGGTTGGAAAAGAACAACTTATCCTCTATTCCTCTTATGTAAAAAAACAACTTACCTCTTTGTAAAAGCTCTGCTTTTTAGGTCACGTAAAACTGCCGATTATTCAATTGCGCCATTAACAGTAGAGGAAAACCATAAAGCTCAAATCACAACCAGACAGCAACCAAAAGAAAGACAGAAAAAAGCTAGCGGAGAGATTTTTAAACCTTCTAGTGATTTTAAGTTTCCAAGCATTCATTTACTTTCCAAAGCAGAGGAATCTTTGCAGAGAAAACAGTTGAATGAAATGGAGAGCAATAAGAATTTATCTCTGCTAGAGCAGGTCCTTAATGATTTTGGTGTGCAAGGAAAAATTATCAGTGTATGCTATGGACCAGTTGTGACTTTATACAAACTTGAACCACAAGCTGGTACAAAATCTGCAAGAGTGATTGGCCTAGCAGATGACATTGCGCGTTCAATGAGTGCACTTTCTGCACGTATCTCAATAATTCGTGGGCAGAATGCCATAGGAATAGAATTGCCAAACAAGGAACGAGAGATTGTCATGCTGCGTGATTTACTTGAATCACCAGAATACCAAAATGCAAACTTGAATCTTCCAATTGCGCTTGGTAAAGAAATAAGCGGGAAGCCAGTTATTGCAGATTTGGCCAAAATGCCACACTTGCTTGTTGCCGGAACCACAGGGTCAGGTAAATCAGTTGCAATTAACACTATGATTCTTTCACTCGTCTATCGATTAAGTCCCGATGAATGTAAAATGATAATGATCGACCCCAAAATGCTTGAGCTTTCAATATATGATGCGATACCGCACCTAATAACACCAGTAGTAACGGAGCCAAAAAAGGCTGTTATTGCTCTTAAGTGGATAGTAAAAGAGATGGAAAATCGCTACCGTATGATGTCATATTTGAACGTGCGCAATGTGATAAACTATAACCAAAAAATCACAGAAGCGATGAATAGCGGGATAGAATTGGAACGTGTTGTGCAAATTGGGTTTAACTCAACAACAGGCAAACCCTTGTTTGAAAAAATACCAATCAAGATGGAAACATTTCCGTATATCATGGTGATCGTGGATGAAATGGCAGATTTGATGCTTGTTGCTGGTAAAGAAATAGAGTGCTCTATTCAGCGTTTAGCTCAAATGGCTCGTGCTGCAGGAATACACATCATCATGGCAACACAACGTCCATCTGTGGATGTAATAACAGGTGTGATAAAGGCAAACTTCCCAACGAGAATCAGTTTTGCTGTGACTTCTAAAATAGATAGCAGAACAATACTTGGTGAGCAAGGAGCTGAACAATTGCTCGGTATGGGTGATATGCTCTATATGGCCTCCGGTGGTAAGATTATTAGAGTTCATGGTCCATTTGTAAGTGATGATGAGGTACAAAATATAGTTGATCATCTGAAAGCGCAAGGTGAGCCAAACTACATGGAGGAAATTACCAAAGAGGATGAAAATTCTTCTGCAGAATTGAACGGTGAAACAGAGGATGAAGAGAACGATCTATACAAACAAGCAGTGGCCATTATCCAAAGGGATCAAAAGGTTTCAACTAGTTACATTCAACGACAACTTAGAATAGGCTATAACAGAGCTGCAAACATTGTTGAAAGGATGGAAAAGGAAGGTATTGTCAGCGCTCCAAATTACTCAGGAAAGAGAGAGATACTGGTAGAATGACTCCTGCGCTATGGTGATATCTACAAGCAGTTACTTAATTTAAACAAGATAAATGGGCTTACCTATAAAAATATTTTTCACCTCGTTCATCTTCGGGTTTATTCTCTTCCCTTATTTTATAAAGCTTCTAAAGAAAATCAGCAAAGGTGGGCAACCAATCAGATTATGCGGACCGGAAAGTCATTTAATTACAAAAAGAAATACTCCTACTATGGGTGGAGTAATAATACTGATTTCCTCTTTATTACCAGTTTTACTTTGGGCTCAGTTAACACCAGAAATCCTATTGCTGGTATTTATAACTTTATTTTTTGCTCTGATTGGATTTATTGATGACTATTTAAAATTAAAAACAAATAACCATCGAGGTTTAAGCGCAAAAACCAAAATACTTATCCAATTTATAGTTGTCCTAGTTGTTATGTCTACGTTTAAGCCATACTTTTCTGAAGGTTTTACAAAAACGTTCCTATTTAAAGGAATAATAACCGACTTTGGTTACCTATATATTCCGTTTACTGCATTTGTGATCGTTGGCTCTGCTAATGCTGTAAATCTCACAGATGGCCTTGATGGTCTTGCTGCAACTCAAGTTATTACTTCTTTTGTTTCTTTGGGATTGATTGCATATATAACTCAAGCAGACATGAGCATCTTTTTATTCTGTATTGCATTTATAGGAGCAATTTTAAGTTTCTTGTGGTTCAATACACATCCGGCAAAAATATTTATGGGTGATGTTGGCAGTTTATCAATCGGTGCAGTTTTGGGACTAATCAGCGTTCTCATAAAAAGGGAAGTGCTTTTTGCTGTTATTGGAATAATTTTTGTAATAGAAACACTATCTGTAATTATCCAGGTATTATATTTTAAATATACAAAGTTTAGGTATGGGAAGGGAAGGAGGATTTTTCTTATGACACCAATACACCATCATTTTGAAAAGAAGGGATGGTCGGAAAATGAAATAGTTGTGAAATTTTGGATAATTGCCATTATTTGTTCAATTTTCACTGTAGCTTTCTTACTGTAGGAACTTATGATATACCCAGATTTTACATTAGAAAATAAATTATCAGGAGTAATAGCAGGAGTGGACGAAGTTGGAAGGGGTCCGCTAGCTGGTCCAGTAATGTCTGCAGCAGTAGTATTTACTGATAGAAATGTAATCATTGAAGGGATTAACGACTCAAAAAAATTGACTGCTAAAAATAGGCAAATCCTATATGAAAAAATAACGTCTGTTGCAAAATGTGGTATAGGGATAGCGAGTGTTGAAGAAATAAATTCGTACAACATTTTGCAGGCAACAAAACTTTCAATGCAGCGTGCGTTGATAAACTTGGGTCTAGAATTAGATTATGTGCTAGTTGATGGTAATCAACCACCTAAAGTAAAATGGCAAGTGAAGTCCATAGTAAACGGCGATAGTTTGAGTATATCAATTGCAGCAGCTTCAATCGTTGCAAAAGTGACAAGAGATCAACTGATGCAAGAATTGCATAATCAACATCCAGAATATAATTGGTATAAAAACAAAGGATATGGAACAAAAGAGCACATAGAAGCTATAAATCTCTATGGCATTACAGAACATCATAGAAAAAACTTCGCACCTGTTTTGAAACTCTGCTGAATGGGCACGAGATTATTTGTATTTATAACTATTAACGATGAATTTAAATGGTATTATACCATCCAGAGCTGCTTTTATGTTGGACAAAGTAAAACTAATCTCAATGGTCTGATTTTTTACCTTCTTATTTTGTTCAGCTGTAAAAACTACAGTGGCATTTCCAGGAAATGTAACTAGGTCCTTGATTGATCGATCAATAGATAATGTTGTCACATTTATGTTGGTAATTTTTCTTTTAGATGAAGACAAATCGCCAGCTTCATTGTTCACTTTTTCTTGAAAGTCTTGATGAATTTTATGTGTGGAATTGTTTTTTATAAAATTTTTTTGGTGCTCTGGTTCAACAACCTTATTAGATTCATATATTTCAACATATTTACTTATTAAATACCTAGCTGTGGAAATATACTCGTCTTTCTTTTTATTGGAACTAAGCTTGTGCATTACAGAAAACTCATCCTCTGTATGGTCTACATACTTCACAAAATTTAAATCTTTTTTAACAGGAAACAGCAGGTATACATTCAGTAGTAATAAGCACAAGCACACAAAAAGAAATGATACTATCAATACCACCCAAGACCTTTCTGCTACACAAAACAGATATCTATGACAATACCATTCAACTGCTTTACTGAAATAACTCTCGTTTTTTACTGATTCAAGCAGTTTGTCTTCCATAATGTAGAACCTAATTGAATTATTACAATAGTAAACTTCAAAGCCCCTAAAGTATATCTAAATTTTCTAAAATAGGGTGAATGATTACGTCACCTTGCTCTGCAACAAGGTAAAATTTATCGATTCTGCTCATATCCACGTTGATCATTTTTATATTAAAACTTTCAGGATTATAGGTATTATCTTCTACACTTTTATGATAATTATAATAATGTAATTTATTTTGATCATCAAAATAACCAAATTCATCAGCGAGGACTCCCACCTTTCTACCGGCTCCACCTTTGACTAGCCCAAGTAAATCAATTGCATGGTTTTGTGATCCAGGCTCTACAGGCCCCTTTGCAGCAAAAAACTTAGGTGCATGACCAAGATATTCCTTAAATTTTAGATTATGAGCCTTTTTTACACTACCAAAATCCACAAATTTATATTCATCTGAAACACCGGAATACTGTGGATCATACTTTTTATATTCAAAAAATTCATTGCCTAAGATGTTGCAAAACGCTAATTTATAATCACCATTATTTAACTGAGCGACCTTAAGATAATGAAAATTTCCAGGAATTTTTACATCTTCTTTTGTAATATGGTTGCGTACAACAAGCTCACCATTGAGCATATGATAGCCAATTTTGGGCAAAGTAGCTATATTGACTGCCTTGTTTAGCTTAAAATTCGCTTCATAAATGCCACTTAACAGCTCCTTTCCTTTTTCTAAGGTTACATCCTGATCTGAAGCTATATTTTTAATTAAGCTTAATTCTTTCTGTGTGTTCAGTATGGCTTTCGTCAAAACTTCTATTGATTGCCATATAGTTAATTTATTGTCAGTCAAGTTACATACTTCAAATACTAAATTAACAGGATTTTATCACACATTTATGTTAAAAGTATTATAATTCATAAACTAGACTTCTTTCA
>NZ_JAAXCS010000084.1:0-5949 GCF_013309895.1 Wolbachia endosymbiont of Atemnus politus
AGGTTGTCAAGGGGTTTTTAGTTCTGTTTTAGCAACTAATTAGATTTGCAGGCTTACCCAATTTTTATGCTAGATTTACCAAAAATTATACTATTTTAGATATAATCATAATGTCTAAATTTAAGGTATAGGGATGAACCCCACAATCAGGAGAGTTTTTAGTGTTTTTCTTATAGTGTTATTTATTTCCTTCTCTCATACAAGCAATGCTGCTAATACTGATCTTGATGCAACTACTAAAGTAATATGCAATATCATTAAATACGTTTGGGGAATAGGCGGACCTCTTATGACCGTAGTGATAATTGGCGCAGCTTTGCTCGCGATATTCGGTCGAATGCCATGGCCAGCACTTTTTGCACTCGGTGTATTTTGTGCCGTGTTTTTCGGTGCGAAAGCTATCGTGACAAGATTGATTAGTGGTATAGGTGGTACTGGTAATACCTCCATTATGGACAAATGTGGAGTGGACGAAAAGAAATAAATCCTTAACCACTTCTTGATGTCCTTACTCCGTAATAATATTTTTCTCTTTTAGCAAGCTTTGCAGCTCGCCTTTTTCATACATTTCGCGAGCGATGTCACAGCCACCAATAAACTCTCCCTTTATGTATAATTGCGGGATTGTCGGCCAATCAGAAAACTTTTTTATGGACTGACGTACTTCACCATTTTCTAGTACGTTAACACACTTAAACCTCACGTTTAATTTTTTGAGAATTGACACAACGAGCCCAGAAAATCCGCATTGAGGAAAATCAGAAGTGCCTTTCATGTACAACACCACATCGTCTTCCGCTATATCTTTTTTTATTTGTTCAAAATTGTTCATAAATTTACCTTAATCTTAAGCATTAGTTTCCAACTGCAAAGCATGTATGGACTGACCTTCCAAAGCCTTATATACCATTCTATGCTGCTCTATTTTTGTCTTTCCAAGAAAACGTCTGGAGGTTATTTTTAAATGATAATGATCATCATCTCCAGCAAGGTCGTTAATTTCTATATCGGCATCTGGAAATGATTGTTTGATGATTTTCTCTAATTCATGAATTGCGATAACCATTAATTTACTTTAAATTTTTATTATAAACCTAAAACGATCATACACAATTGAATTATTGTGAAGACAATAAATTCAGCGTGCTGAGAGCACTCGCAAGACGAGATTTTAATTGATTTTCATACTCATCCCAGTCTTGTATTGCCTTCCTTGCAACACCTGAGTTAACTGCAGCTTTTGCAACTGCAGGAGAGACTATAGAAATTAATCTTGGGTCAAATGGAGTAGGTATTACATATTCGCGTCCATAGCTCATTTTACGGCCACCATAGGCTGTAGATATCTCATCAGGCGCTTGCTCACGTGCAAGCTTTGCTATTGCATCTGTAGCTGCAATTTTCATTTCGTTATTTATTGTTGTTGCATGTACGTCAAGCGCTCCTCTGAATATATAAGGAAACCCCATTACATTATTGACTTGGTTATTGTAATCTGACCTACCAGTTGCGATTATTGCGTCTGGCCTTACAGATTTTGCAAACTCAGGCCTTACTTCTGGATCAGGATTAGCAAGAGCAAAAATAATCGGGTCTTTACCCATACTCTTTAACATCTCTTCGCTGAGCACATTCTTTGCAGATAGTCCGATGAATACGTCAGCGCCTTTTATTGCATCGAGTAAAGAACGTTCTTTAGTGTCAGCTGCATGCTTTTCCTTCCACTCGTTCATGTCCTCTTTTCTATCTTTGTATATCACTCCTTTTTTATCACATAGCACTATGTTTTTAGCGCCCATAGACTTTAATATTTCCAGACAAGCAATACCAGCTGCTCCAGCGCCATTCATGATAATCTTAACATCTTCTAATTTTTTCCCGGCAATATCAAGAGCATTTTCTATGCCAGCTGCAACAACCACTGCAGTTCCATGCTGGTCATCGTGAAACACCGGAATATCCATCAATTCATTCAGACGTTTCTCTATTATGAAACAGTCAGGGGATCTTATATCCTCTAAATTTATTCCTCCCCAACTTGGCCCAAGGTACCTTACTGCATTGATAAAATCTTCTATATTTTCCGTGTCAACTTCTATATCAACCGCATCAATGTCAGCAAAACGCTTGAATAAAACAGCTTTGCCCTCCATAACAGGTTTTGAGGCAAGAGGACCGATGTTGCCAAGCCCAAGCACCGCAGTACCATTTGAAATGACAGCAACGTAGTTACTTTTTGCCGTATAATCATAAACTACATCAGGGTTTTTAGATATTTCAAGGCACGGAGCTGCAACCCCAGGGGAATAAGCAAGCGACAAGTCATACTGAGTAGACAAGGGCTTTGTCGGCAAGATAGATATTTTACCAGGATTATTGCCTCTACTGTGATACTTAAGTGCCTCTCGTTTTGTGGTACTATCTAAGTCATCGTTCATCATTGTATCTTGAGCTCATAATTTTTAAGTATATGGAGTTTTGATAAATGTTCAATTGTAAACTATTAGCTTGTGAATTGCATTACACTCCTGTATAAGTTTACCATACTGCACTAAAGTTACACTGCATGTTTAAGAAAAACTTGCCTAATTTACTGACAATTTCTCGTGCGCTTGCAATACCAGCAATAATATTAAGTTTTTATATAGAGAACAAATATGCAAATTTGATAACAATATCAATCTTTATGTTTGCATGCATTACAGATTTTTTCGATGGTTACTTAGCGCGTGCATGGAAAGTCCAATCAAAATTTGGCAGGCTATTTGACCCTATTGCTGATAAATTAATAGTGGTTTCAACGATAATTATGCTAGTTTATAAGCATAAGATAAATGATTTTACGATAGTACCGTCAGTTATAATCGTTTGTAGGGAGATATTAGTCTCTGGTTTGCGGGAGTTTTTGATAGCTACAAATGTTAGCCTACCTGTAAGCAAAGTTGGAAAAATCAAAACATTTTTGCAGATGGTTGCTGTCGTTGCATTAATAATGAGCGATTATGAAACAGCTCAACGTATAGGTGCAACTTGTCTATGGATTGCAGCTATTATAACTGTGTGGTCAGGCTATAATTATGTCCTGGCTGGAATCAAACAGATAGGCTGAATTTCTTGAGAAACAATTAATATACAAAGTGGTTAAGATTTTAATAAAGTTGACTGAGTAATTGAAATCCTGTATAATATATTAGTTCATAAATCAGTTGGATTTGTATGACTGGTATTACAAGTAGCTTTGATATTAAGTCTTCTAAAAGACCAAAAGATAAAAAAGATTCTACAATGGAAGATCTTTTTCTGGATTTTGGGTCAGGAATTGAAGAAGCAGAAAAAAAGAGGAAGCTCGAACAAGGACTGTTAACGCTGAAAAAAAGAGAGCTATATAGACAATACGTGTCATTGGCAACAATGGCCCCATTTGCATTGCTGATGGCTATTGAGCTGGAAAAAACATGCAGCGATCAGGTATTGCTTGGTGTTATAAGTGGTGCACTAAGCCACGCTATATTACCTCTTACAGCTTTATCTCTTATTTGTACGCTATATTTAATTTATAATAATAGGAAGATAGCTCAAAAGGAACAGGAATTGAAGGATCTTAAAGATGGGAAAAAAGTAGAGAGAAAAGAGCATGATTTTCCTAGTATAAGTGAGTGTTTGATATATATCGAAGCTATAACAACTGCACTGGTTATTGTAGGTATGTTAATAGGTGAAGCATCTTCACTGGAAGCGGCAGAGGATGCGATTTTATTCCTTGCCAATGCAGTTGCTTTTCTTACAGCTCTTTATTATTATGTTGATGAGCGTGAAAAAAATAAGAAAAAGGAAACAGAGAAACCTAGTCTTGATGAGGAATCTAGAGCGAAAACTAACAATATGTCTATGGCTGGATTAGCGCTTGCTGGTGCCTCTATATTCTTAATAAGGAGGATAGTACTAATGGCGTTAGCATCGTCCCTAAACCCTGTTGTTGGGCCTATTTTAGGTCTTGTAGGTATTGCGCTTGTTATGGCTGCACAGGTATTAACTATACATTCCTATAGCAAAACGCTAAAAGATCCAAAAGTGGAGGGAAAAGGTGCTTCAAAGGGTAGCAGCCCTGTCTACAATGGCGGTGCACAAGGGCTGTAGTGCTCCGCGAAAGTAGCTAACTGGCATAAAAACCACTTCCCGCCAACCCATTATAATGATACTGAAGCTATTTTATTTATCTTCAAGCTGTATTAATAAAGCTGGCTTTGTTGTATAGCTACTTATGTATTTCTAAAGAAATTATCTTGGCGTTTATGTTTTTTAAGTATACCATTTTATGTTGGATTCAAAGAAGGATGAACAGACTGTTCCACGTTCTCTACTTCCTCTAGCTTGGTATTAGGCTTCAAAGTACTGTATAACGCAAAGCTCATACAAGCTAGTCCTATTATTCCTACAACCGCTGCTATGATATGCATTTTCATGATGTACGACGCAATACAACTTACCAACAACACTGCGCCAACAATACCAGCTATAATTGGTTGAATTGCCTTTTTTGATGATTTTTCGTCTGCAGAATTTCCTTTGCCAGATGGTTCAGCAGTAGAGGGGTTATCAGGGGCGTTTGGCTCTTGTGCAGTAGTGTCTATTGAAGCATTTTGGAGCTCTTCTCTGCTTTCACACATAGGTTGCCCTGTCTCGCTATTCTCGTTAATATCTTCATACAATTCAGTGTCAGTTTCTGTGGCTTTATCGACACTGGTAACCTCTTCTTGCTCACCAAGACTATCCTTAACATCGTTTGGTATAGCCATTGATTCCTCTATATCAGCTACTTTTGCAGCAGAGGTGCTTTTCCTATTTTTTAACTTTTTGGCAATATCTTTCCATGCTTTTTTTGGTGTTCTCATAACGTTTTCTCCTTATTTTTGCTTTTATAAACAGTGCTGTTACGCTGCTAACCCATAAAACTTTTCCAACTGCTCACTCCATAGCGTCGGTATTTCCCTTAAATCAGCTAACTTCAAACCACTTGGCTGTCTCCCATTTATTATGTCTTCCTTAATCTTTGGCGCTAAATAATTTAATCTTAAAATTTGATGTATTCGCCTCATGCTTATCTTAAATTTTACGCTCATCTCCCTCACACTCCTATATTTTCCAGCTTCCAATTGACGTCTCCACAGGTGGGCTTTTACCACTGCCTTTAACAGCGCATTATTTGTTTTTCCTTCTGGTTCTACTACTGTGCACTTGCTCCCTTTCTTCTTTAAATTCATTGGTATAAATCTTTCCTCTGATTCAGAGCATACCTCTATTCCATCTTCTCTCACCCATACTGTCTTTATTAATTTCTTCACCACTTCCTTCTGTTCTCCGAATTTTAAATTTTTCCATTCTTCCGCTTTTTCTCCCCGTTTTTCATATAACTGCTCTGCTCTCTTCATTACTTCTTTTTCTATTTCTCCGGCTATTACAGTCCGGTTTATTGATTCACAACCCTTTCCCCTCAGATGATTATTACATACATAATATCGGTACCTTTTATTTTCTTTTTTTGAGTATGTCAGCGTCATGTTTACATTACACCTCTTGCACTTTATCATCCCCTTTAGTAGCGCCTCTTCATATTTTTTGCCTCGATACGGTTGTTTCTTTATCGATTCTTGTGCTTTTTGCCAGTTTTCTTCTTCTATTATCGTTTCATGCTTTCCTTCGTACTGTTTCTTGTAATGCCTTATTTTTCCCATATATATCGGGTTTGTTATCATTCTCCTTATCGTCGCTTTTTTAAATACCTCTCCCCCATACACTTTTCCTGATTTTGCCTCAATTTTCTTCGTCCGATACCCTTTTTGGTTTAGCTCTCTTGCCAACTCTGCCATTGACTTCAGCTCCATATACCTTTCAAATATGTACCTTACCAACTTTGCTTCTTTCTCATTTATTATTAATTCCTTTTCTTTT
>NZ_JAAXCS010000085.1:0-5916 GCF_013309895.1 Wolbachia endosymbiont of Atemnus politus
TAAGTGTAAACCGTAGTGCAATTCTTCCACACCCTTACGAAGATTATTGACCATTTCAGCTAATTCACTATCTAACTCTTCTTTAGTCTTGCCTGTTAATATTCTATATGCTTCCATTATTTCCCTGGCCTTTTCCTCTGCTTCTTGGTTTTTATCTGTCAGTCAGGATGCCATTTCAATGCAAATCTGTGATATTCTTTTTTAATCTCTTCTGCGCTTGCATTCTCTGGTAATTCTAGTATTTCAAACGCTTCCTTACGTGTTTTTGCTCACCCCTTTTTATTGAACATAATATATTATAGTAGCAAGAAAACAAAATAAAAAATGAGAGCCCTTTCTTGTCATCCAATTCGGTGACATCCAAAGTAGCTCCCTTTGGTGTCATCCCTGTACCTTCCCTTTTTGTCATCCCAGTACTGGGTAATGGTGTCATCCCAGTGCGTGACACTGGGATCTAATATACAATGCAAGTAGCCCCTTTCTTGTCATCCAAGTACTGGGATCCAGTTTAGTAATTAATATTAAAAAATGCACTAATCCGAAAAAAAGGCAAAATGATCCCTGGTTATTGTCTATTTCCAGTATCGGCGTTCTTTTAGTCTTAAACACTGCAATTTATCTGCTTTTAACTGCAGCTAACCTTAGCTTTAATGTTTAAGAAATTGACTAAGCAGAAAAAAAGGCAAGAGAATCCCAGAGCAGCTAGTATTCAAATTCTCCCTTGTTCTATTTGACGTTCTATACTGTCTTAAACGACTTACATGTATAAGCGCGTTTCAGCTTGTATAGGCAAAAACCCAGGAATTTTATAAAGACATGGAGTGCACATAGTGCAAAATTTTAAACATGAGACGCCAAATACAAAGTTTCCTTTGTCGTTTTAATCTGCATATTGCGAAGATAAATCAATAGCTTCAGTATCATAGTAATGAGATTGAAGGGGGTTGTCAAGGAGATTTTTGCAATGTGCTGCTATGCAAGATTTTCGTAATAGCAGAGTATTTTAAACATAAAATACTCTTTGCCAAATGCTTCAAATGCGCTACTTTTATTCATTGATTAAAAATTTTAAATTTTACTATCCCTTCTGCTGATCTTATCTTTGATTGCCAAGTTCATTGAAATTGGTATTTCTGTACCTAGCTTTCCAGATATAGTGCGCTATTTCGATGTATCAGAAGGTAGAATTCAATTAACTATTGCTTATAATTTCCTAGGCTTTTGCATAGGAGGGCTATTTTTGGGCCCATTGTCTGAATGCTATGGCAGAAGAAGAATTATGATCATAGGCAACACATTGCTATTAATCGGTGCTGTTGGCTGTGTTTTTTCCCCATCAGTTTTTTGGCTTTTAATCTCTCGCTTTATTCAAGGCACTGGTGTAAGCACGTCTGTAGTTGTGTTTGCAATTGTTGCAGATAGCTATAAAGGTGACGAAGCGGTGAAATTCTATTGTCACAGTTGTCATGGCAATTGCGCCGGTTTTAGGCAGTTTTATCAATGAAATTGTGGGGTTGCGTGGCGACTATGCAAGTGTTGCAATAAATTGTTTAATCTCTTGGATTCTGCTGCTTTTTCTGTTACCTAAAACAAAAAAGGATCGTGATTCTTTTAGTTTAAGAAAGATGATGAAAGAGTACAGGAAGCTATTATTGAGTTCAAAGTTTATGGCTCCATCTTTGATAATGAGTCGTTTCTCTGCTGCTTATATGTCGTTTATCACTTGTGGATCTTTTTTGTATATGGAAACTTTCGGTTTATCTAGCGTTATTTATGCACTACATCAAAGTGCAATAGTTGGATCCTTCTCAATCATTAGTCTATTTGCTGACAAAATTTTGCAGAAACTTGGAGCAATAGGGTGTGTAATTTCCAGTACGAGTGTGATCATTATTGGGTCTCTATTGCTTTTGATATTCAGCGTAACCATGTCCCATTCCTACTACTTAGTAACGCTATCTATGATTATTTTTTGTATCGGTCGTGGAATTTGCCAGGCAGTGCTTTTTAATGCATCAATAAATGGTTTTCCTGAAATTAAAGGTACAGCTTCTTCTGCAGTTTCATTCATTATTCTTATTGGCTTAACGAGCGATGTTTATAACGGTCAAGCAGACAACGCAGCTATTCTTGTTTTTTCTGCGGTAGTGTTAGGTTGCTGTTTATTTATTGTTTTCAAGGTCTGGAGAGAAGATCTATAACGACAATTATATATCTCTTCAGTTATCGTTATAATGTGCGTTGGCGCTTTGCTACTGGCTCTGTAATTACTTCTTCTAGTTCATTAAACTTTTTTAATATTGAGAGTTGAAGGCTATTTGATAGCTGTTCTCCAGTTACCCAATAAATCAACTCATCCATTGACTGATTATCTGACTCTGAAAGCATATCTTGATATTCTTCCGATTTTAAACTCAAATTAACTGTGGGAGGTTCTATTTCGTATTGATCGGTTGTCTCTTCTAATGTCGCAGAGTTTGGAAGGAAACTTGCAAAATTATTTAATGTTAAAAGTCCATTCTGAATAGTCTTCTTTCTTTGCCTTAACAACCTACTATCTGTATTAGAATTCTTGCATTAGATTTTTCTGTTTAGGCTTCCTTTTATCATTTGAATAAAAACGCTCGAAAATGTGCTTAGCACTAACTGTCGATCTTATCTCTAGGTATATCTTGTAATCGTCTTTTTGCTGAAGATTAAGTTGACTAAACAGAGTGTTGAATAAAGTATTGGATCGATAAAAAACAGCATCCAATGTATTAAACGCAAAGCCTTGATCTTTTTTGAGTAGATCATAAAACATGCTAACAGCTTGATATTTTGCCATTGCATTCAGTACGCTGGACGTAACAATAGCATCACCCATCAGTTTTACTATGTGAAGGTAGCACTGTTTATGGTGATATGTAAGGATATCAAATATCTTCTTAAATTTGCTTATTTGTCCATTATGAACCAGGCTATTTAAACTTTCCACCACTTCATTGTGTATGTCACTAGTACTGTTACGCATTTCTTTACCATCACTATTAGTTGACATTGTATTAATATCTATAAATAAATCAATAGAAGTATAAAAATAATTATTATATTTCAGCTATAAAGAGGCTGGTATTGTGGGGCCTCTGTAAAAAACTTGGAAAACACTACAATACAGTATGCATGTACCTGCACGCTAAGTGAAATATTGTGGTTCAAAAGATCATATTAACTCACTCCCGCTAACCTTTCTGCTTCGTTGCGTGAAATTAATGCCTCAATGAACTCGTCTAGTTCGCCCTCTCTTTTATAATTTGCTCTAGCCGGTGTGAAGTTAGATTAATTCTGTGGTCTTTTATTCTCGATTGTGGAAAGTTATAAGTTCTAATACGTTCAGAGCGGTCTCCAGAACCGATCTGGCTTTTTCTCATTGTTGATCTTTCTGTTTCTTTTTTTTTTGTCTTTCAATTTCATACAATCTTGCTCTCAATGCTTTCAGAGCTGTAGCTTTATTTTTATGCTGCTATTTTTCATCTTGCTGTATCACAACTATTCCTGTTAACAGGTGAGTAACTCTTACTGCGCTGTCAGTTGTGTTGACTGACTGCCCTCCAGGACCGCTAGACCTGTAAACGTCTATTCGTAAGTCTTTCTCTTCTATTTTAAAATCGACTTCTTCAACTTCAGGTAATATTGCAACAGTAGCTGCTGAAGTGTGCAGCCTTCCCGAGGATTCAGTTTCAGGTACCCTCTGCATCCTATGTACTCCTGATTCAAATTTCAGTCTTGCGAAAACTTCTCCATTAACAAGTGCAGAAGCTTCCTTATAGCCACCTATACCTGTGCTAGAGATACTTATTGGCTCAAACTTCCAACTTCTTCTTTCTGCATATTTTTGGTACATGCGAAATAACATTGCTGCAAATAATGCCGCTTCTTCTCCCCCTGTGCCTGCTCTGATTTCTAGTATTGCGTTTCTTGAGTCATCTTCATCTTTTGGCAGTAGTGCTAACTTTAGCTTGGTTTTTACTTCTGGCAGTAACATTTTTTGCTTTTCAAGGAGTTCTTCTTTTGCTAACTCTTTTATATCGTATTCACTATTTTCATCTTTTATTATTTCCTCTAAGTCTAAAATTTCTTCTTTCAGCGTGTTGTATTCATCAATTACCTCGATAATTGGTCTGAGTTCAGAATATTCTTTTGAAAGGTTGATAAATTCTTTTTGACTTAAGTTGGTAGGATTTTCCAATTTTCTTTCTATATCATTAATTTTTTCCTTTAAGTCTTGTAAGTTATTTTCCATGTCCATACAGCTTAGTTTAACTACTAAAATGTATACTTGAAACAAATTTTTTTTTATCAAGCGATAACATTATAATATACATACTACCTTAGATACCTATTTATACCTATTTCTATAAAATAATGGCAAGGGAACAAAGGCAATTTTATGTTTGGACTTCAGACATACAATCATTACCAGATGAATCAATTCCAGAGATTGCGTTTGCCGGTAGGTCAAATGTAGGAAAATCCAGTTTAATTAACTTGCTGATAAACAGCAAAAACGCTGCCAGAGTTTCTTCTAAGCCTGGGTACACTAGACAAATAAATTTTTATACTCTATGTACAATGATAAGTTCAGGCTTGGGTATGGATATTCTCATACAAGCAAGAAAGAAACAAAGCAATACTTAGACCTTGTTGAATATTACTTAATTCAGAGAAGAAGCTTAAAAAGAGCGTTTGTGCTGATAGACAGCAAATTAGGACTAAAAGAAATAGACAAAGACTTTATTTATTGATTAATATATAATAATATTAACTTTGATGTTGTGCTAACAAAAATAGACAAGGTAAGCCAAGAAAATCTCGATGCTATTCTAGAAAGCATTAAAAATGGGTTGATAACGAAAGTGTATCAATTCATCGAATAAGCACTTGCATGAAGTGTAAAATAAATAAGGTAAGAGATGAATTTTTCAAGTTTACAAGATAAATGAATGAAGAACAGTGAATTTTCTAATGATAAGATATCATTTGGACAAAGAGGAGAAATATTGCTTGAAGTGCTATCTAATATACCCAACTTTGTAGGCGAAACTTTTGTCATCAAATGCAGCAACGTGACAATCTCAAATGAGATACTGTTCAATACTATTGTGCATAATGTTGTCTTGTTGAAACAGATTGGCATAAATCCAGTTATAGTCCATGACGGAGAGCGTGAAATTAATTCTGTACTAAAACCCTTAGGCCTGGGTAGTAAGTTTGTGAATAATATCAGATTTACAGACAAAGATACTATGAAAATCATTGAAATGGCGTTATGTGGCTCAGTTAATAAAAAAAATTGTTCAGTGCATAAATTTTGCTGGTGGTTCGGCTATTGGATTATGTGGAAAAGATGACAACCTAATCAAAGCCGAAAAAGTAAGTACTACGCTTAGGGAAAATCGATAAAACAATATCGAAAGAATATTAGACATGGGATTTGTTGACCAATTGAAATCAATCCTGATATATTATTCTTTATTGAAGAATTAGATTTTATACCAGTTATTGAACCTATTGGCCATGGAAGAAATGGGGAAACATATCACATCAATGCCGATAGTGCTGCAAGTGCAATAGCAATTGCAGTTTCTGCATCTAAACTGATAACCTTTAGTGATACAGAAGAAATAGATAAAATCGGTGATAGGAGAATATCTGTTAAAAATTTAAATGCGTCGATTAAATGCGGTAAAATTAGGGGAGAAAGACTTATTTAAAAGCTTATAGCATGCATTAAAATGGTGGAAGAATGTGCTGGAACTGCTCATATAATTGATGGCGGCGTACCTAATATTATAGTTGATATATTTACTGAGAATAATTCGAGTGTATCGATTGTGAATGATTTATAGTTGAACATTGATTGCACTTTCGCGAACA
>NZ_JAAXCS010000086.1:0-5726 GCF_013309895.1 Wolbachia endosymbiont of Atemnus politus
GTTAGATCTTTTTCACCGACTGTTTTATAAGCAAAATCAATCTTCTTGAAGTATTTTTCATTAAATATTCGCCATTTTGATTCTGGCGGATCCTGCATATATTGTGACTGATAAACATAAGGTTCTGCTTTTTCCTTGATCCTGAGCTCCTGCAGTAGCAATCTATCCTCATCAATACTTGTCCCATCTTCTAGCACTGCAGGTATTATAGTCTTCTCAAACTGCCGCTCTGATTTTTTTTTCCAAATAGCTAAATATATCATAAACACTGATTCTTTGACCAATTACTAAAAACGGCGTATCGGCAGTATTACGCCTTGAGGTTATGCACTGTTCAAATTTTTGACAGGCACTGATCAGCGATACACGACTGTAAGCACAGTTTGCATCGTGTAAATCATCGAGGATAATACAACCACCATATTTACGAATTTTATCGACATCAAAAGAGCTATCCCCAGCTCCAGTACCTGTTACATGACCTGATATCGAAAAGCCGTTAACAAAACCACCTTCTTTAGTTCTTATTACTCTTGTGCTTTTACGACCAACAATCTTGACATTGGGGAAGACTTGCCGGTAAAATGGAGATTCAAGCACCATATGCAGTTCGTTTATTTTTTCACGCATTAAATCTCTCTGATGGGTGATATACATAAACTTTGCTCTTGGATTGTTGCCAAGCGCAAACGCTACATGAAATATAAAACCGAGTGTCGTTTTAGCACAGCGTGGTGGTATGTTCCACCATTGGCTATATGCCTTTTCAAATACTAAGCGGTTAATACTACTAAACAGCACCCATAAATAGTTTTTACTGCCATCTTTTCTTTTTAAATTGAGTTTAATCTTAAATACTCGCAGCATGCTTTGAAATGCAAAGAATCCAAAATCTTTGCGGCATAAAACGATATCTTCCTGAGTTAACATTCTTCATCCTTTAAACTGGTTTTAGCATACACCAATTTATTGAAAAATTCAGAAAAATGAATAGTATACTTTGGTAAAACTTATGGCAG
Source organism: Wolbachia endosymbiont of Atemnus politus (assembly GCF_013309895.1). Taxonomy (NCBI): domain Bacteria; kingdom Pseudomonadati; phylum Pseudomonadota; class Alphaproteobacteria; order Rickettsiales; family Anaplasmataceae; genus Wolbachia; species Wolbachia endosymbiont of Atemnus politus. The sequence goes on from NZ_JAAXCS010000086.1 coordinate 1,020, forward strand.
ATTCAAAAGTTAGTATAACCTTCGATAAGGAAATCTCAGAGTGTCTTATTGGACTAGCTGAAGTAAGAAATAAGTCTGTTAGAGAATTAACAGAGAAGTTAATGCGACAGGCGATTGAACTTGAGGAAGATATGATACTAGTCGAGCGTGCCGCTGAACTTGATGTTCCAGGTGCAAAAAAGATTAGAAGCGAGGATATAAACTGGGATACAGTATTAGCTAAAAGAATTGAGGGTACAAACTGAAATATAAGATTACTTATTTAGAAAACGTCATCAAAAAAGACTTGCCTGCTTTATCGCCACCAATCGAGAAAAGTATTACAAGAGCCATAAACGAGCGGATTGCAACTGAACCAATGAAAGTTGGTACACCATTGCTCTACGAGTTTAAAGGACACAGAAGGCTACAAGTTAGCGATTATCGTATTATCTATACGGTAGACATTGCAGAGTGTGAAGTAACCATCACTTCAATAAAACATAGAAAAGAATCCTATAGGAAGAAAAACTAAAGTTATAAATTTTTCAGTTATGCCAAAGCGCTGCCATCATTGCCACCTTACCAGCAGCTTCACCTAGACTGCCTAGCATCTGATTGATAATTGCCCAGCGATCATTTAAAGATTTCCCATAGAGGTTGTAGGCACCACCTAAGTTTTGACCTATTTGGGCACCAAAACCTTGCAAGCCTCCTAAAGACGTTTAGAATAGACTTCTTGCATAACAAACTTTAGCACATTGGACGAAACGAAGAAATTCCTTGACAACCTCCGCCAATCTCATTATCATGGCAATTAGGGTATTTCTGACTCAAAACTTGTTTTTGACCTGCAGGATCAACGACAAAAATTTAGTAAAAAACTTAAGGTATTTATTGGCGGATTATATAAATTATTGGGGCTGCATGTCTTTTAAATTTTTTCACATGCAGCCAAAATCGCGCTTAAACTAAGCGTCAGCACATTATTACAGCGCCAAGTTACAGTATTATAGGGTCAAAACTCGCACCACGGGGGTTCTTTTGCTTTTTTTTCATTTAGTAAATTTCTTAAAGTAATTTAAAGGCGCGCGGCATTACAGAAAGCGCCAAAATAATTGCCTTTTTTTAGGTTATGCAAGAAGTCCACCGTACATTAATTGCAATAAAAAGTGATTTTTTGCTTGATAAAGATGCAGTTTTGTATTATAATATTGCTAAGGTATAAAAGGAGTTATATTTATGTCTTACATGAGAAATGAACAAGATGTTCGCTCGCAAGGAGTTTTTTATAGTGCTGGGCTCAGAAGTTATCTAATTAAAGTATATAATTATATGGCTTTGGCTTTGGGCGTTACAGGGCTTGTTGCGTTCTTAACGGTATTTTCTGGTCTTTTTCAAGTGATCTATTCCAATCCCGTTCTATCACTTGTAGTAATGTTTTCTCCAGTTGCATTGGTGTTCTATATGTCTTTTAGGCTGCAACACCTAAGTGCTCAATCTACAGTGACTATATTCTTCTTATTTTCAGTCTTAATGGGGCTCTCCCTATCTTACATTTTTATAGTTTATACTGCAGAAAATATAGCAAGGGCATTTTTCATTACATCGATTATGTTTGGTTCTATGGCTTTATATGGCAATAGCACAAAAAAAGATCTGAGCAGTATGGGCTCCTTTTTAATTATGGGAATCTGGGGGTTAATCATTGCATCTATAGTTAATTTATTCCTTAGAAGTAGTCCTCTTTATTTTGCAGTATCGTTCATATCGGTAATAGTGTTTACTTTAATGACTGCATACGATGCTCAGAGAATCAAAGATGTTTATTATAGATATAACGATGGCTCAGAAGTTGCCACCACTAAGCTGGCTATACTTGGTGCAACTAACCTTTATTTTGACTTTATTAATATATTCCTCAATTTACTTAGGTTACTTAGCTTGTTTAATAATAGAGACTAAATGTTTTCCTTTTTAAGGGGGAACAGTAAGAATTCTATAGCTTTTTTTCTAATGTCTTTAGTGATATTGATGCTATGCCTTGCATATGCATCGGTGCCACTATATAGCATCTTCTGTAAAGCTACTGGGTATGGCGGCACAACAAGAAAAGTCACTAACGCAACAATGAACATAACTAACCAAAAAATCAGAGTTCGTTTCAATGCCGATGTAATGCCAAATTTACCTTGGGAATTTAACTCAGAAATCAACTATATGGATACAAACATAGGTGAACAAAGTTTAGCTTTTTATTATGCAAAGAATCTATCTGATCAGCCTTCGTTTGGAATGGCAGTGTATAACGTTACCCCTTTTAAAGCAGGCAAATATTTCAATAAAGTTGCATGCTTTTGCTTTGAAGAACAAACACTGCTGCCAAAACAAAAGGCAGTCATGCCAGTATCTTTTTACATAGACCCTGAGATAATGCTTGATGATAGTACAAAAGATTTGAGTGAAATAACACTGTCATATACGTTTTTTAAACTTAAATGATAGAACATTTGCAAATTACAGCAATAGGCAGTGTGTAATGCACAAACATTGCAGTTTGCAGGTGTGGCAGGTGGTGTCATTCCAGTGCTTGACCAGCCCTTCACCATCAAAAACATTGTTTGTAATATAGGGTTAGCTATTTTTGCACTCACCAACTTAATGCCCAATCGAAATTCCTGGATCCCAGTGTCTGGGCACTGGGATGATACCCTTTCTAGTGGGTATTGCTCTCAAATCAAAGCGTTTATGTTGCTGAAATGACAAAGAACTTTGCAGAAGTTATACTGAAAAAAGCCATAAATCTCATATTTCCAAACGTATGTGTGAGTTGTGAATGCATAATTAATAAAAATTACGATTTGTGTGGTGAGTGCAACAAAAAAATCAATTTTTTAACCAAACATTACTGCAATGTTTGTGGCGTGGTAATTTCAGATAACATTTATACGTGTGGTAAGTGCATTGCCAATCCCCCAACTTTTAAAGTACTAAGGTCAGTTTTTGCTTATGATCAACATAGTAAAAATATGATTATAAATTTTAAATTTTTTGATAATTTAAATTACGTAAAAACCTACGTGAAGTGGATGTACCAACCTAACAAAGATATATTTCAAAATGCGGACGCTATAATTCCTATACCTCTACATAAAATGCGCTTATTCAAACGTAAATACAACCAAGCAGCATTGCTCGCAAAGGAACTTAGTAAGTTATCCAACTTGTCTTATACACCATTTGTAATAAAACGTCTTCGTCATACCACACCTCAAGCCGGTCTTTCACTTAAACAACGCGAAAAAAATTTAAAGAAGGCTTTTAAAATCAGCAACAAAGAAATCATCAAAAATAAAATCGTGATATTAGTTGACGACGTGGTAACAACTGGTGCAACTGTAAGATCCTGCTCTCAGGAAATTTTAAACTCCGGTGCAAGAGAAGTGAGAGTGCTTTCACTTGCAAGAACGGTGTAGTTTTAAGGTTACTCCTAATAACGGTTTGGTTGCATTTCCATAATTATATCTTATAATACTATACTTAGTATTAACCTCTGTGCCATTTTTCCTGAACAAATAGCACTTTATTAATAGTTTATTAACGATGATGGTTTTAGCTTTTCGATTTCATCAATTGAAAGACCAGTGGATTCGGCTATCAAGTCGATAGATACGCCGGCTTTAAGTAGGTTTTTTGCCACTTCCATCTCCCTTTCTTTTCTACCTTTTGCTGTACCTTTTTCTATGCCGATTTGGATGCCCTCATTAAATTTCTGATTGAGGCAAGATACATTATCATCCTCATTTTTCTTAATCCATTCATACATAGCCCGTTCATCATCAGTCCAATTATACTCTATCAGCTCATTATAAGCTTTACCGATAATTACATCACTTCCCACTATTTTTTGTAGGGCCTCTTCACTAGTCTCATTTGCATGCCTAAAAAAGTAACACCATTTCTCGATTATATTTTCTAATTGATCTTCCTTCTTATTAAATTTAGGCAATTCTATGAAAGTAAAACTAAAGTCTTTTAGGTCGTGTTCAAAGGTCACCTTATCTAAAATAACGTGATCGGATTTGTAACCTGGTTTATCAGGAAATAGAATATAATCTGCTATAGCAATGAAGATAATTTCTTTAAGACCTTGGTACTGATCACCTTTATCAGCCTGTCTTGAATAAGCTTTGGCAGCGTAGTATTGAGCGCGTTTTTCAAAGCCTTTGGTTTTAGCGACCTGGTTAGGTAAGGAAGTAGTATTACTACTACTCCCTCCCTTAGAAACGCAGCATGCGTGTTTCCCCACACTACGCTTGAGCCCCTTATCTAAGTCCTTCTTATTTCGAACCGGCTTGTCTGTCATAAATCCTCGGAAAACATCATTCTTGATGGTGACACTAACAGTAGAGAACCTTCTCTTGAAAAAGAGTTTGCTAACATTTTTGTTCGTTTACTCTTTTATCAAAATACTTTTTCCATTTTCCTTTACCTGCATTTCCATCAGGCGGTTTGCTTGCCATATAGGCGAAAATACAGGCTTACCCTGTTCCTTCTGTCATACAACGGTGGGTTAGGTGACTTCTCTATACCGGTGATTTGCGTACATCCAGAAATGAGGTAAATTCTTTGTTTGATTGATGGAATGACAGTAATTCTTTGAAATTAAAAATTTGAGGAGTTTGTATGGCTCTGAGTTTTTCTCTTAAAATCGTGGATTCAATGGAA
>NZ_JAAXCS010000087.1:0-5680 GCF_013309895.1 Wolbachia endosymbiont of Atemnus politus
TGGCTGAAATAAAACAACTTCAGGAAGAAATAGCCTAGTGATCTTTGTAGATTTGCCACTTCTATTTTCGTTGTTTGCTTTACACCATAAACAAGTTATGTAAATTCTATAGCTACCGTCATCCCGCTACTTGTTAGCGGTATCTAGAGATACCGCGGCGGTATGACGTGCTTTCTTGTGTTAGCTATAGAATCTGGAAAAGTTTTTCTGCCGCACCAAGCAATATGGCTGAATGATTTTGAGTATGAGATTTTAATGTTTCCAGAAACACATTACAACGACCAAGTCGACAGCACCATACAATACCTGCAGTGGGTGAGAAATAGCACCTTCAGAATCAGGAATTTTACCCAACAATAGCCTCAAAAGTGAGTTAATATCAATAAATTACTTATAAAAATAAATCTTATGAAAAACAGAGCTTGGTTCATTTGGCTGATCAGTAACTTGGTTGTTATATTTAGCAACATGCAGATAATCTATGCCTTTATAAGCGTGGATCTTGAAAAAGAACTGGGTCTCACAATTGCGCAAGTTGCACTGGCCAATTCAGCATATACTTGGACCTTTGCCATCTCACAGTTTTTCAGTGGGGCAATGTTTAATATTTTTTCCAGTAAAAGAATTTACTTTTTCTCATTGTCAACTATGATCTTTGGGTTTTTTGTCCTTATTAATAGTGACAATTTTTCTCATTTGATTTTGTCGCAATTTTTGATCGCAATTGGAGCATCATTTGGTTTTGTTGGGGCTGCTCATATAAGTAGCATCTGCTTTTCCGTTGCCCAATTTGGACTGATGTTTTCACTAGTGCAGACAATTTCAAGTCTTTCCGCACTGGTAATTCAAATCTTGTTCTCTAGCTTGCTTGCTGAAAATATATATTGGAAGAACCTGATTGTATGCATAATACTATTTGGTGTGTCGATGTTTGTATTTATGTTTTTTTACCCAAGCACACCTTTAAAAAGCAAACACACAATAAAAAGCTCTGTGAAAACAGTAATATGCTCTATATTAACAGTGTTGAAATTCAGGGATATCTGGATAACTTCAATGGTAGGTGCTATTACTTTTGGGACATTTTTAGCACTTAACACCCTATGGGTTCCAAGGTTACTAAGTAGCTCAGAACTCAATGCAATGGAGTCGGGTATAGCCACTGCAATATTGTGGCTTGGTCTTGCAATCGGTGCTCCAATTGCAGATCGAATTTCGAATTTATTTAGAAATAGAAAGCATGTGATCTCTGCCTTTGCTCTGTTGCAAGGCACTTCAATTATTATTTTGTTATGCAGCCACTTAACAGTTCATATCATATATTTTTGTATGCTAATGCTTGGTTTTTTTGCGGGAGGACATATGCTTAATTTTACTGTTGGTAGTGAAATTGTGAAGCGGGAATACATCAGCACGTCATCGTCTATTATCAATGGGTTTATGTTTATCATGAGCGGAATTATAGTGTCAATTTTGGTACTTTTTCCAGATCATAAAATGGCGCTTCTTGCGATATTTACAATATTGGCAGCCACCAGTATTTTAAATTATGCTACAAAAGAGACATACCCTAAAAAATAAAGTAGCTGAATCTTGAGTCGATTGTTATATTATATTTATATATTGCAATACTTACCAAATTATGGATTACGTTAAAACAAAAGACAAAACGGTAACTAAGGCAACAATAGCTGAAGATATAAACCAAGAAATAGGATTATCAAAGGAAGACTCCATCGCGATAATAGATGATATATTGGATGAGATAAAGGTAAGTTTAGTAAAGGATGGAATAGTAAAAATATCATCATTTGGAACATTCTTGGTTAAAAAAAAGAAGGAAAGGCCAGGAAATATACCAAACACATCAAAAAAAGTGGTAATTCAGGCAAGAAATTCAGTTTCTTTTAGACCTTCAAAAGTGATAAAAAAGTTAATCAATGGATAAGGAAAAATTACTCTACACGATTGGAGAAGTAGCTGAGGAGCTACATTTAGAACAGCATGTTTTAAGGTTCTGGGAGAATCAATTTCATCAGATTAAACCCATAAAACGTAAGGGAAGAAGGCTATATGACCATAAATGTATAGAGGCTATAAAGAGAATAAAATACATGCTATATGATAAAGGATACACAATAAAAGGAGTGCAAAAAGAATTTGATAATAATGTAAAAATCAATTGCGGGTTAAAGGATTTATTACAAGAACTTACCGATTTAAGAGACTATTTGATTAGTAAAATAAATAGCGAGTGATAGTATGTAAATTGTGTGCATATAGCTGGATAAGAAATTATGTTAAGGAACGCCGTGTCGTTTAAATAGTAGCATAAAAATTTAATTCCTCTGCGATTAAGAAAAAATCAATACATTCACGATAGATTCGGCTTAGTTTTGTATGTGGATGTTAGAATGGAAAATTATGCAGGCAAAGAAAGAAGAATAGTTAATGTAGTGACTCAGCACTGGAGTGATATAAAAGGATCAGACAGAGACTGGCCAGAAAGGCACGAAATAGACACTGCTGAAATAATGGAGTCATGGCAGCATTGTTTTATTGTTGAAGTTAATGACCGAGGTTACATTTGTGAAAATGCAGGAGAAAAAGCTGTTGAATTCTATGGTTTTGAAAAAAAAATGTGCATTGATAGTAAATATGCAATTGATGCACCATTTTTGCGATTATATAAAGTAGATGCAGTTGTTGATAAGCTTGACACTGTAGTGGATAGTAAGTGTCCAATCAATGAAGAGGAAGAAAGTGAGAGTGTTAAAATGAGGCAAGTATTGTTGCCGCTTGGGAATAAAGAAGGTATAACGCATATATTGGGCGTAATTACATTTAAGCTCGTTTAATATACAATTTTAGGTTTTGCAACTTGTAGGTTGCATGCTACTTGATTCTTTGATAAGATTGCTACTACTAAAGAATTTGATGATAATGTTTGTAAAATTTATATGAAGAAAATGAAATTGAAAACCAAATCTTCTGTTAAAAAGCGCTTTAACCTTACAGCTAAGGGTAAAGTTATTTCTACTCAATCAGGCAAAAGGCATGGTATGGTGAAGAGAAGCAAATCTAACATTCGTAATCAGCGCGGTACAACGATTCTCGGTAAATCTGACTCGCGTATAGTTAAGCTTTACATGCCTTATGGTATTTAACAAAATGGAGGTAAAATAAAATGGCTCGAGTAAAACGTGGGGTCACTACCCATGCTCGTCATAAAAAGATATTAAACTTAGCAAAGGGCTATAGAGGACGTGCAAAAAATTGTTATAGAATTGCGTTACAAAGGGTTGAAAAGGCATTACAATATGCTTACAGAGATAGAAGGAATCGCAAGCGTGATTTTCGTGGTTTGTGGATAATACGTATTAATGCAGCAGTAAGAGAGTATGGGCTTACTTATGGTAGATTTATACATGGCCTCACGCTTGCTGGAATTGATTTAAATAGAAAGATTCTTGCTGAAATGGCTGTTAATTATAAAGATGATTTCGCAAAACTAGTAGAAACTGTAAGCAGCAAATTAGCAGAGAGTTCTTGATTTACTCAAACAAAAAACATTTAGCAGCATGAGAGTTATTTTCATGGGGTCACCGGAGTTTGCTGTTAGTGCGTTAAACTTGTTATTAAAGTCAGAAAATGAGGTAGTAGCAGTATATACCAAAGCTCCGAAGCCTTCAGGCCGCGGACAAAAGATAACAAAGTCTCCAGTACATGTCATTGCTGAAGAAAATGGTATAGAGGTGTGTACTCCTACTTCTTTAAAATCTCTGGTAGAGCAAGAAAAGTTTAGAAATTTCAAGCCAGACGTTGCAGTTGTTGCCGCATATGGATTAATACTTCCAAAAGAAATTTTGAATATACCAAAATATAATTGCATTAATATTCATCCCTCACTGCTACCTAGATGGCGTGGTGCAGCTCCTATACAGCACGCAATCTTAGCGGGAGACCAAGAAACAGGGGTTAGCATCATGCAGTTGAATGAAGGTTTAGATTCTGGTCCTGTTTTAAAACAGAAAAGATTTCTGATCGAGAAAAATGACAATTATAAAACGTTACATGATAAATTGTCTAGACTAGGTGGTGATTTGCTGATGGAGGTGTTAAATGAAATTGAAAAACAGGTTCCTGTAGAGCAGAATGATGATAATGCATGCTATGCTGATAAAGTGGAAGATTATAAAATTTATGCGAGTGACATTTGTGAAATTGCTTATAGAAAGGTTAAAGCATTTTATCCAAAAGCATTTGTCAAGATGGAGAATAAACGCCTCAGGATACTGGATGCTGATTTTGATGCTTCTTCAATTTCAGGACAAGGTAAGATCATTAATGATAATATGCACATAAGTTTGGAAAGTGGTACTTTAATTCCTAAAGTGGTGCAAATGGAAGGAAGAAATCCTTGCGGTGTTGCAGATTTTGTTCGTGGTTTAAAATCTAGCATGGTAAAAAAGTTTATAGAATAGAACCCTTGCATAGCCAATTTATAGTAGTACGAGCAACACAGGCAAGCCTGCTATACACAAAGTGTAAGCTATACCTGGCAGTTTTTTGATTCGGTAGGCTTTTCAACGAGACTAGTAATAAAATTGATTGTATAGTTAGCTGCTTCATCGAATTTGTTGTTTATACCTTTTCCTATTTCTTTATCTTGCAAGTGATCATACAAAACAAGAACAGCTACAGCTGCGCACACTGCTGCAATTAAACCAACACTTACTATAGTAAATGCTGATAACAATAGTACAGATATAGATGTTAACCCAACAACAATTTTACTTCGTGTTGTTTGTTGTGCTACTTGATTTTGTTCTGTTTTCTTCTCTTCAGAAGTGTTTGATGTTACTTTCACAAGAGTTTTCATCGCGATTGTTGCAATTGCAATTGTAATCAACCCTATAGCTATTTTCGCTAAGAGAAAAACCGATGGTAGCATCATTACAAATAATAGCGAGCCAACCCCTATTGCTAACCACTTCCAGTTTGTTTTTGTATCAAGCATTATAACCTCCACTCTATTTAATTTAATATTAATATAAAATGTGAAGGTAGTCAAGGTATGTTTTTTGTTTGTATAATCTAAGAGCCTGTTTTGAAAGGAGTTAAGTAATTCCTTTTCAAGACATGTTCTTAATAAATTTTAAGTAGAGATATTTGTAAGTACATCGTTTGCCTTTTGTATTGCTCTCATTAACATTTCTTGTTCACTATCTTGACTCTTCACATTAACTACCTGGGCAGCGGAATTTGCAGGAAAAGTAACCAAACTAACTTCCCATAGTTCCACTTGTCTTAGCACCCGAGCTCCACTTTCATGATCAATGTCATATTTTATAGGCATATAGCCAATTGAAAGGCCATTGATTACCCCAGTTTTGAGCATTAAGTAAGCCTCTTCTGCTTTTCTAATACCCAAAAGTAAATGCGCAGTTATATACAGGCCAACATCATTTTCACAAATGTCTATAATATTGCCTATAGGCTTGCTCGGATTGTGCTGCCAAAGGAGTTTTATTTTATCTTTATTCAAGTTTTCTTTAAATGCTCCAGGTAAGATCAGGTCATTCTGTTTATCAACTATGTTAAAAACGCTCGCGTAGCCGGAAAATATGCCATTTTCTCCTATATTTTTTATTGATAGTGGTGAACAGAGAAATTTCTT
>NZ_JAAXCS010000088.1:0-5604 GCF_013309895.1 Wolbachia endosymbiont of Atemnus politus
ATTGAATCCGCGCGGATCAAAAACAAGTTTTGAGTCAGAAATACCCTTAGCGACATGATAAGGGGAGCGGCGGGGGTTGTCAAGGAATTTCTTCGTTTGTGCTAAAGTTTGTCATGCAAGAAGTCTATTGTATCTCACTACGTAAGAGCTAAAATATCTTACGGGAGGGTGTAATTCCAGCGTGTGATCAGAAAAGTGGCCAGTTTGGATGACATCACAGGAATACTGAGCTGGCAGCGTTGAAGAAATTAAAAGACGCCAAGCCTTTTAATTTAAGTTATACAAGAACTGAAAAAGCTAACTATATTTTCTTTTACTTCCATGCTATCCGTTATGTTATTCACTCTCACGCGAAATTCAGATGAATTTTGAAACCCGCTACTGTACCAACCTATGTGTTTGCGAGCCATCTTTATTCCCGTATCATTTCCATAGTATTCAAGAATACTATCGTAATGTTCAAGTATGATGCTTAATTTCTCTGGGGCTGTTGGTTCAGGAATTTCACTTCCACTGAGGAAGTTCATTGCTTGATTAATCAACCAAGGTTTGCCGTAAGCGCCACGACCTATCATCACTCCATCTGCTCCAGACTCTTTGAGAGCTTTCTGAATATCATTCAGATTTTTTATGTCGCCATTTACTATAACCGGAATTTTTACCTGCTCTTTGACACTTCTGACGAATTTCCAATCTGCTTGACCATTATAAAGCTGTGCTCTTGTTCTTCCATGCACAGTTATCATTTTTGCTCCAAGGTTCTCTGCAATTTTCGCCAAATGTGGAGCGTTGCGATTCTCGTCGTTCCATCCGGTACGCATTTTTACCGTAACTGGCACACTCACTGCTTTGACTACAGTATCGATTATCTCAGCAGCCTTTTTTTCATCACGCATTAACGCTGATCCTGCATAACCGTTTACAACTTTTTTAACTGGGCACCCAAAATTTATGTCTATGATTTTAGCACCCATATCCTCGTTTAATTTTGCAGCTTCTGCCATAACATCGGGCTCACATCCAGCAAGCTGCACAGAGGTCAATTCATCAACTTTTGCTTTTTGCATGCTCTGGCGAGTTTGCATAATCATAGCTCTGCTGGCAATCATTTCTGAGACTAACAAACTCGCACCAAGTTTCTTCACAATACTTCTAAACGGATAATCAGTCACTCCAGACATTGGTGCCAAAATTACCGGAGAATCAATCGTTAAATTTCCTATTTGGAGGGGCATTGGGTTATGGTAATCCTCCATTGTAAACTGTACCTGTCGGCATCTTTGAAGTAGAAGACTGAGATGTTTCCGTCCTTGGCGGAAGCTCACATAACAGCCCGTTTTTTAAATCTTCCTTCCATTTTTTATCATTCATGAGTGCTTCTGCAAACTCTCTTCTTTTCTCCTCCAATTGCTTTGAATCAGGTTTGTACTCCGATAGCTTTGCATCAATCTGATCAAATAATTTATCTTCTTTAAGCATTTGCGTAATCATACGAGCATTTTCTAACGCGAATATTCCACAATTACAGCCATCATTTTGTTGTTTAGCTGTAGAGCTTCTTATGTTATCACTCCCTATTTCCAAAACTGCTTCCAGTGCACTTACCATATTGTTGGTATCTATTGGAACATTAACTAATTCATTTTTCTTGTCCCGACACGCTTGTGCTGTTTTTTGGACGTCTTTGCTCATTTCTTTTCTTCCTTGCGCGTTTAATTCACGAGCGTGCTCAGTGAGAGGGGGAATCCACTCTTTAATTTCACTCGCACGTTCTATTTCCTCACGTTGACTACCGGGACTTGGTAGATTAGCGCTAAAAGAATCACAGTAATAAGCCCTAAATTGTTTATTATCTGAGTTGTATACAACAACTAGCGCTACCCAATGATTACCACCCAAATTAATAACTGAAGTAAATACCTTTTTCGAATTCTCTTGTTCTGCTTTATTTTTATATTCTCTCAACCTTTCACTCAAGGATTCAAGATTACCAGGAATACAAAAAAATATGTTGCCATCCGAACTTTCCGAATAGTTATATACAGCTCTTGCAATGTGAGCAATATCATGCTGTTGTAACCAGTAATCATAATTTCCTCTATTTGTCTGATGCACAAGAGTTTGTAAATCTTCACTGAACTCTTTACCACCCAAACCACTATCCACAGAGCTTCTACGACTACCGTCCTTTGAGTCAGGTTCACTATCTGATACAATGCCACTATCCCTATCTGGAGTTTTTTGGTTTTCTTCATCAGGTAATTTTTGTAAATTAACCTCTTTGTCCGGAGTTTCTGGCCCCTCTTGACTTGTTACAGCCTGCTCTTGCGATTTTTGTGGCTCAACCTCTCCTTCTTTACTCTTTTCTTTCTTTGAAGTCCCTTTCCCATTAACATAACCTTTTACCAAGCGAAATAAAGGTTCAACAGCCAATTTATATGTCACTGCAAGAGCTATTCCCATTAAAATCCAGACTATAGGATTAGAGATGAGCATAGCAAGTGGAAAGGTCAATAGAGAAGATCCTATTACCAACCCTAAGCAGCCAATAGTAAATGTAGCTGCCAGATATATACCGAAGGCGTAAATAGCAAACCTTCCGCCAGCTTTGAGTTTGGTGAAGTAAGTATTCTCTTCTGTAGTGCCTGACATATTGTATCCTGTGAACACAAGTTAACTAAATTTTAACAAATTTTAAGGGTAAAGTCAATCATAGTCATCTTAGTATTTATTAGTCAAAAACATTGAGTATTAAGGACCTTTGAAGTATAGTAACAATGTTAGTGATAGTACAATATATGCATGATATAGAGTATATACGTAAAAACCCTGAAGAATTTAAGAAAGCGATAAAGAGCAAAGGAATTAAAGAGTTTGCTGTGGAAGAAGTATTGAGAATCGATTATGAGAAAAGGTCGTTAACCACTAAGCTGCAAGATTTGAATAGGCAACGCAATGACATTACGGAGGAAATAAAGAAACTCAAAATGAGCAAGAGCCCTTGTGAAAAGCAAACAGAGGCATCAAAAAACATAACAAATGAGATAGAAATAGTCAGCTTAAAAGAGCAAACAGAAAAGGATAAATTAGTGAATATCCTATCTAACTTGCCAAATATTCCTGTACAAGATGTGCCAATAGGCACAAATGAAAACTCCAACTTAGAGATGAAAAAATATGGAGAGAGAAGGCAATTTGATTTTACAACAAAACCTCATTACGAGCTTGGAGAAAGGCTAGGTTTAATGGACTTTGAACAAGCAGTAAAGATTTCCGGGTCAAGATTTTCAGTATTGAAAGGGCAATTAGCTAGGCTTGGCCGAGCATTAGTAAATTTTATGCTTGAAATGCATGTTAATGAATTTGGTTATACCGAGGTGTATCACCCAGCTTTAGTAAAAAACGAGGCGATGTATAACGTTGGTCAGCTACCGAAATTTTCTGATGATTCATATTTGACTACCGACGCATTAAGATTGATTCCTACAAGTGAAGTAGTCTTAACAAACTTGGTTGCTGATAAAATAGTGGAAGAAAAAGAACTACCCATTCGCCTTACTGCATATTCGGAGTGTTTTCGTAAAGAAGCTGGCAGTGCAGGACTGGACACGAGAGGTATGATAAGGCAACACCAATTTGGTAAAGTGGAGTTGGTGAGCATCACAACTGAGAACCAATCAGATAATGAACTTGAACGCATGACAAATGTTGCTGAAGAAATATTAAGAAAGTTAGAACTGCCGTATAGAGTGATGCTATTGTGTAGTGGTGATATGGGCTTTGCTGCACAGAAGACTTATGACATAGAGGTGTGGTTACCTGGGCAAAATAAGTACAGAGAAATATCAAGCTGCTCAAATTGTGGTGCATTTCAGGCAAGAAGAATGAACACTAAATACTTTTCAGAAACTGATAAAAAGATAAAAAAATACGTTCATACTTTAAATGGCTCAGCTTTAGCCATAGGAAGGACGATTATCGCCATAATGGAAAATTATCAGGATTCTGACGGGTCGATTACAATACCAAACGTGTTGCAAAAGTACATGGGTAATGATACTGTTATAGGTAGATTAACATACAGAGAAGCGAGGGAATAAAAATGAAGGTTCTAGTTGTGGGTTCTGGCGGACGTGAGCACGCTTTACTTTGGGCTCTAAAAAAATCTCCTATCTTAACTGAGTTATATGTCACTCCTGGCCGTCCGGCTATGAAAAATCTTGGAGTTCTTGTGGATATAAATATTCAAAACTCAATTGATATTACTCAATTTTGCAAGAGAGAAAATATAGAATTGGTTATTATTGGTCCAGAACAGCCAATAATTGATGGTCTTGCTGACAACTTAGTTGCAGAGGGAATAAATGTTTTTGCTCCAAGTCAGGCAGCTGCAAAACTTGAGGCATCAAAGTCTTTCACCAAGGGATTGTGTAAGCAATACGGTATACCAACTGCTAAGTATGAGTGTTTTGTTGATGAGAAGTTAGCTAAAAATTTTGTATGTAGTAATAAAATAAAGTTTCCGCTTGTAGTGAAAGCAGATGGAATAGCAGCAGGGAAAGGCGTAATAATATGTAATACGGAAAACGAGGCTTTTTCAGCGATAGATTCAATGTTGATAGAAAAAAAGTTTGGTGAATCAGGCGAAGAGATAGTTATAGAGGAATTTTTAGTTGGGGAAGAAGTAAGTTTTTTTGTTCTTGTTGACGGGTTAAAAGTGGTAACCCTTGGATGTGCAAAAGATTATAAAAGGGCTGATGAGAACAATGACAGCCAGAATACTGGAGGCATGGGGTCATACTCATCACCTTCGGTTATAAGTAAGGATATAGAACAAAAAATTATCCAAAGAATAATATACCCAACAATTCAAGCACTGACTAATATGGGAACGCCTTATAAAGGAGTGCTTTTTGCTGGTTTGATGATTTGCAAAGATAATCCAAAACTTCTTGAATATAATGTTAGATTCGGCGATCCGGAAATACAATCTATTTTGCCTAGATTTGATGAAAATTGTGACTTATTAAAATTAATGTTGTCAGTTGTAGAAGGAAAGTTAAGTGCTAAAACAGTGGAGCTTAGCAAAAAAGCTGCGGTTTGTGTAGTTGTGGCGAGTAAAGGCTATCCAGGTGATTATAAAACGGGAGAAGTAATTAAAGGATTAGATAAAATTGAGAACATTCCTGGTGTATCAGTATTTCATGCTGGTACTAAGTTGGATGAAGACGGCAATTGGGCTTCCGATGGTGGAAGAGTATTGAATATAGTAGGGAAAGGAGACACTGTAGAAGAAGCTAAAAGTAAAGTGTACTCGGCGTTAAATTTTCTGGAATGGCCAGGGGGATTCTTCAGATACGATATAGGGAGTTAACTGTCGGTTAGCGGATAGAAACAAAGAAACTACTTGACAAACTCCGCCAATCTTATTATCATGTTATTCAGGGTATTTCTGACTCAAAACTTGTTTTTGATCCGCGCGGATTCAACGACAAAAATTTAGTAAAAAACTTAAGGTATTTATTGGCGGATTATATAAATTATTGGGGTTGCACGTCTTTTAAATTTTTTCACATGCAGCCAAAATCGCGCTTAAACTAAGCG
>NZ_JAAXCS010000009.1:0-22274 GCF_013309895.1 Wolbachia endosymbiont of Atemnus politus
AACATAACTAACTGGCATTCAGGTTTTTTCAAACCACAGAAACAGAACCCTTGACAACCCCTTCAATATCATTATAATGAAAATGAAGCTAATTATTTATCTTCAGTCTGTGCAGATGAAACGACAAAAATCTTACGTATTTGGCGTACCATTGTTTAATTTTTTGCACTATGTGCACCTCGTGTTTTTTACATTATTGTCTAAATTACCAACTATTGCTGTGAATTGCGCCTATATGGGCACTTAAAAACATTAAAAAACGCCAATTTATAAAATAGATAGTGAATAACTAACTAACGGGGATTCTTTTGTCTTTTTTTCTGCTTTAGTAAACTTTTTAACGTTTATAATTTAGACCAGTTGTGATATAAAGCGGCTGAGTCGGGGTTTTGAGCAATTAGAATAAAAAAACGCCAATATTTTGAGGCACATATAAATAGCTAGCGAATCACGGGGATTCTTTTGCCTTTTTTTTCGTTTGGTAAATTTCTTAAATATTTATAGCTAGTTGCAATTTATGAACGAACATTTGTTTTTACCACAAATGGAGTCATTCCAGCGCTGGAATCCAGACAAAATTTTATGAACATAGAAAGTATTAATTTAAAACACAACATTTTAATTATTATGGAAACCAGTACTGGGATGACACCGTCCTCCAGTACTTAAATGACAAGAAAGGGGCTACTTGGATGACAGGAGAAGGATGAATGGAATGAGATCCCAGTACTTGGATGATTGGAGAGGAGGACTGGGATAAGGGGCTACTGGGATGACAAGAAATTGGCTAAACCTGGCTCTTATCAAAAGTATCAAAAAAACTTGTTTTTTTGATGTGAACTATATATATTTTTAATAAATTCAGAGTTGTATAAAATGAAGAGCTTAAAGGAATTATCCTTAAGAATTAAGAACATTAGATCTGTACAGAAAACTACGAAGATAATGCAAATGGTTTCTGCGGCAAACTATTGCAGAGCCAAAAAAAGTTATCAAATTCAAAATTATATATATATAAGCTGCATAGCATTATTTCTTCACTAACATTATCTGCTGATCCGGAATCACTGGCAAAAAATTTAAATACTGATAATGACGATTTCTACCTAGTATTCATTATTGCATCCGATCGTGGCTTGTGCGGCAACTTTAATTCTTCTATTGTTAAATCTAGTCAAGAGTATATAAATAAATTAACCACAAATGGCAAAAGTGTAGATATTATATTCCTTGGTAAAAAAGCCTTCGATATAGGTAAAAATAGATTTGAATCCAAAAGTATTTTAAAAATTGAAAACAGTAATGTAATCACGCTAAAACACGTAGAAGCCTTAGTTGATAGTATGGAACTCAGTAAATACAATAAGTTATAGTTTTCTACAACAAGTTTTATAATACCTTCACACAAAAACCAACGTTGGAAACAATAAAGCCATGGAGTAAAGACTCACCCTTGATTGATCGTTCTCTGGCTATTTCAACAGATCACGGCTATGAATATGAACCACAAAATACTAAGTTTATTTTACGATCTTTGATTCAAGATTACGTTGTAGCTGCTCTTTACTCTGCTTTACTTGAGAGCGCAGTAAGTGAGAATAGTGCTAGAATGGTTGCTATGGAATCCGCAAATAGGAACACTAAAAAATGCTAAATAAGCTAGCACTGCTTTATAACCGTTCTCGCCAAGCAGCAATTACTTGATCGAAGTGATAGGTGGTGCAGAATCTTCATAAGAAATCTAAGGAATAAAAAATGAATATACTAAATATTGCAGCAGACATTATCAAACTAATAAAAAAGCAAAACCAAGATGCAGAAGTTACGATATATGAAACTAATAAAATTTCAGTTTCTCAACAGCTATAAAAAATTTAGCAAATATCACAATCTAAGAATAGCACAATAGGAATTAGAGCTATAGCAGGCAAAACTAAAGCTGCGTATGTTTCTACGAATGATTTAAACAACCTTGGTGATACGGTGAGCCAGGTAACAGAAATGACAAAGAATGCACCAGAAGATCCTTACATTAATTTTGCTGTAGGTGGAGATAATTATACCTCCATTATACCATATCATACATGCTTTCAATTCAATTTCTTTAGACGTTTTAGATGGTCTCTAAACCTTTACTTTCTTATATTATATATTCCTTTAACTAGCAATATTCAGTAAAGTTAGATATGTAAATATACTCCCCCCTATCCAGTATGCATAAACTGTGATCAAGTGGCACTTCTAGCCACGAAATATTAATAAAATATTATTGAAGGCAAATATTTTTAAGACCTTCACACCCATGGCGGAGAACAATATCGAGGTCAACGAAATTAATTCCCGCCATATCAATTTGTTCGCAAATAATTATACCTCTTTTGGAGATTTAGGTATCTTAGATAATAATGTTAAAACTATCGATAATTTAAAAGAAATTGCTGAAGCTACAGAAAATTCAGCTCTTGTGCATAAAAATATCATTAATTCCGAAGGAGCCTCTTCTTCACATACTTTAGTAAATACAGTATTATCTACTGTTTCTGGTTTTATTGGCTCATTCAGCAAACCAATCTTTACTAATCAGGTTTCTGTTGTTGCTGGAAAAGAAAGCGAGATGAAGGTTGGTTACGACTATGATATTGCATGTAACTTCAGCGATTTAAAATCGCCAGAGTTAATAGGAAAAGAAGCAGCAAAAAGAGCAAAAGACCAATTGAGTTCACGCACAGTTAAAACTGGTAAATTTCCAGTTATCTTTTAGAAGAGAGCAGCAAAAGAGCTACTGAAAAGTTTTGCTTCTTCTATAAATGGCAGGAGCATTGTAAATAATAGCTCTTTCTTGTGAAATAGTGTAAATACTCAGATCTTTAGTGATAGAATCAGCATTATTGATGACCCATTGCTACCAAAGGGCATAGAATCAAGGCCATTTGATGGAGAAGGAATAACCAGCAGTAAAAATACATTTATAAAGAGCGGAGTACTACAAAACTGGATTTTAGATTTATACTCGGCTAAAAAATTACACTTGGAAACAACTGGAAACGCAGCTCGTACAAGTAATGCTGCAATTATTCCTGCGGCTAGTAATCTCTATATCGAAAATGGCAGTATATCATTTGAAGAATTAATTGACGAAGTAAAAGAGGGGGTATATATAACTGATTTATTTGGTTTCGGTGTTAATTTAATCAATGGTGATTACAGTCAAGGTGCTTCAGGGTTTTTATAGAAAATGGAAAAATAACGTATCCAATACACGAGATTACTGTTGCCAGCAATTTAAAAGACATGTTTTGTTACTTAGTTGTTGCAAATGATTTAACTTTCTGTGGGCAATTTAATTCACCAACGGTAAAAATTGGTGAAATTACTTGTTGACAAATACAATAATTGTGTATTATGACCATATAATGTAGGATAGACTATGGAGTATAGAAGTTTTGTGTCAATAGCTAAGCTTCGGGTGTCCCCAATTGTAATGCTAAAGTTTTTCATCACATTATTAGTTAATAGTTTTAGGAGTTGTTAAAATGGAATTTGGTAATATCAAGTGGTTTAATGCTGAAAAGAGTTACGGTTTTATTAAGCCAGAGGCTTAGGGAAACGATGTTTTCGTACATATCAGTACGCTAGAGCGTTCTGGAATAAGACCTGATGCACTCAGAGGAGAAAACAAGGAGAAGGAATAAAAGAAGAGAGAGTAAGCTATGAGCTCAAAGTAGAGCGCGATAGAAATGGAGAAGAAAAAAATCTGCAATAAACTTGAAGTTGCTAGAAGGTTAATCGCTTTTTATGGTAAAAGTTTTTGTGAGCAGCTTTCATGAAATGGATCTTCCAGTTTTGCTCAAGCAAGTTCAAGACAAACATAATCTTTTCATTCCAACTCCGATTCAAGAACAGGCAATTCTCTTAGCTCCACAAGGTAAAGATATTCTTGGGTCTGCTCAAACTGGAACTGGAAAAACTTTAGCCTCTGCTATTCCGTTGGTTGCCAAACTGTTAGAAAAGTCTAATGCTAGTTCAACTTTAGTCATTGTGCCAACTCGAGAGCTTGCGCAGTAGGTAACGAATGAAATAAGAAAGCTCTTGCCTCAAAATTCTATGTTAAAAATTGCCTTATTATTTGGTGGTGAGCCTATTTTCAAGCAGCTAAATCAGCTTCAAAAGAAGCCGCGAATTGTAATAGGCACTCCTGGTCGTATTATAGACCATATCGAACGCAAATCTTTGATGACTCACAATGTTAGCACCCTTGTACTTGATGAAATAGATCGTATGTTTTACATGGGCTTTGGAGTTCTAATTGAAGAGATTATTAAATCTCTCCCGAAGATGCGGCAAACCCTCATGTTTTCTGCAACTCTTCCTAATGATATAGTTAAGCTCGCTGAGAAATATCTCAATCAGCCAGAACGTGTCTCTATTGAGTATGAAGTTACAATTTTTACAAAATCAAGCAAGATATTGTTTATGCATCAGAGCCAGAAAAAGATGGCAAACTTATTACACAAATATGTCAACGTGAAGGACCAATTATTATTTTTGTCAAAACAAAGCAAGGAGCAGATCATCTGGCTAACAAATTGCGCAAAGATAACTATAGCGCCTTAGCAATTCATGGTGATTTAAGGCAGCATAAACGTGAAAGGGTAATCAATTCTTTTCGTCATGCCCGTAATCAAATCATTGTTGCAACAGATGTCGCCTCTCGTGGTCTTGATTTCAACACGTTATCAATTATGATGTACCACAATCACAAGCTGACTATATCCATCACATAGGCAGGATTGCACGCGCTGGAGCTAAAGGATATGTATTATCTTTTATCACGCCTCAAGATAAGAAAAGTCTGCCTGCACTTTCCTCAAAAATAGGGGAGCGAAATTTTGATTGTAATGCGCAATTTAGAAAATGCAGCAGTAAAAAGACCTTTAGAAAGTCAAACGTATTGAAAATTAAATATGGTAAGAAAAAGATCAATAATTTTAAAGAGAAAAGCAGAGCGCTACAAAAGTACGCTCTTCTGTCTTTTAGAAATTCAAATATAAAAATTGTTTTGAAAAGTAGCTAGATATCTGAGAGTGAATAAAAATCTTAACTATTCTCAATAGATACCTAAAAATTTTGAATTTTTTGAAGGCCCTATCCAAGTATAATTCTTGCATAACTTAAGGTATTATGCTATTATTAAAGCAGTATTGTGGAATAAACACATAGTGAGGTTAGTTCAAATCTAATGCAATTAAGTTTAATAATAAAAGAAGCTTTATAGCCTAGTCATTCTCAAGAGTATATAGTAGAGTAGATATATTATGTCAACAAATTTGTTAAAGCAGAACTAAAAAGAAAAACAGCATAACTGTTTTAAGAGAATATTACCAGGATGAATGGGAATTTTACAATCTCTAAGAGACTTAATGAATGATGAAGATTGTTAGCAGCTTGCGGCGATAAGATGTAGGGTTGAATTGCCTTGTTTAGTTTAGGTCATACAAGAAGTCTATTGTATTTTAAGGAAAAATTCATAATCTCTGAATACACTTTTAGTTGTGGAAAAAAACATTCTTAAGGATTGTATTTAACTTAAATTCTGGTAAAATGGCTTTGTTGGGATATGAATTAAAATTTTTACAAATGTATTATTGTGATGTCTAGTAATATATCTCAAAATGCATCTGAAGTAGATACGTCAAGTAACATATATACCTATAAGGAACTTAATGTAGATAAGCTTAAGCATGAGTATGAAATTACAGTCAGTAGTGAATATATAGAACAAAAAATGAGTTCTAGATTACAAGAAATAGCAAAAAGCGTAAAATTGCCTGGATTTAGGTCTGGAAATACGCCTAACGATCTTGTTGCTACTAATTATAAAAGCGAAGCTTTAGAATATGTGGTAAGCAGTACGATTGACTATTGCTCGAGTGATTTGATGAAAAAATTGAGGTTAAATTTTTCATTTATCCTAAGGTTGATATTATATCATTACCAGATCTGGACAAAAAGGATGAGATGGGTAATCTTTTGAATCGATGCCAGAAGTACCAACAATAGATCTTGATAAAATAAGTTTGAAGAGAGTTGAGGCAAAAATCGAAGGGGAAGACATAAAGGAATTTTTTGACTCTATAAAGACAAAATTTCCTAATTTTGTCTCTGTTGATGATACCTCCCATCAAGCGAAAAATGGGGATAAAATGATAATTGACTTTGAAGGGCGGATTAGGAACAAGATTTTTAAAAGTGGAAGTAACATGAACTTTAAGGTTACTTTAGGATCTGGCACATTTATTAGTGGTTTTGAGGACCAATTGATTGACATGAAAAAAGGAGAAACAAAAGGCTTTGAGTTGAAATTTCCTGAAGGCTACCAGGTAATTTCTCTTGCGGGACAGGAGGCTAATTTTTCTGTTCGAGTTAATGATATTCAAGTTGCCGAAGATTTTGAAAGTGATGATGATGTAGCTAAGAGAATTGGGTTTGAAGATTATTCGTTGCTAAAAGATCATACAAAAGAAATGATCGGTGGTCAGTGTAAAGAAATGAGATATCTCTGGAGCTATTTGATTGTTTAGATGCTAGTTATAGCTTTGACTTACCTACAGACGTGGTAAATCAAGAACAACAGAGGGTGAAAAGGGAATTGAACTACAAAGATGACTCTTATAAGGAAGCTGAAAGGCGTGTAAAGCTTGCAATGTTGTTTATGAAGTTTAATACAGAACATAAAATATCATTAAAATAAAATGATATTTTGAGTGTTATTATAGATCAGTATGTCAGTAAAAATGTGCCGTTTGATAAAGTAATGAAGCATTTTAAGTCAGACAGGCAGTTTCAAGAGTTAGTTCGAGGATAAGCTCTTGAGTATAAAGTTACAGATTATATAATAGAAAGGTTAATAAAGAAGAGCAGATTGTTTCTGTGAAAGAGTTAAAGGAATTATTTGATAATATTTAGTAGGAAAGGATATGACTCTTATACCAAGTGTAATTGAGCAAACTAGTCGTGGTGAACGTGCTTATGATATATATTCAAGGTTAGTAAAAGAGAGAATAATTTTTGTAACTGGTCCTATTGAAGATAACATGGCCAGCGTGATTGTAGCACAGCTTTTATTTTTATAATCGGAAACCCTGATCAAGACATTTATATGTATATTAACTCACCAGGTGGTGTTGTAACTGCTGGTTTATCGGTCTATGATACGATTCAGTATATAAAGTCAGATGTCTCAACTTTATGTATAGGTCAAGTCGCATCAATGGGATCTCTGTTACTTGCAGCTGGTGCAAAAGGTAAACGTTACTCTCTGCCTCATTCAAGAATTATGATACATCAGCCATCCGGTGGTTTTCAGGGCCAGGCAACTGATATAGAAACACATGCTAATGAAATTTTGCGAGTTAAGAGAAAGCTAAATTATATTTATGAAAAACATACTGGAAATTCACTAAATAAAATTGACGGGATGATGGAAGGAGATAAATTCTTGGATCCTGAGGAGGCAAAGAAAATTGGCTTGGTTGATAGAGTATTAGCTGAACGCAGAGATATTAAGATTGAAAGTATTAGAGTTGAATAAAAGGTGAGTTAATGGGCAACAATGAGGATTTACACCACTGTTGTTTTTGCAACAAGGCACAAAACGAAGTAGATAAGTTAATAACTAATTCTTCGGATGGTTTGAAAGTGTTTATTTGCAATGAGTGCATAGAGTTATCTCATAAAGCAATAAGTCAGAAGAAAGGTGTGTCTTTTAATTCAGATAACATGTCTGATATAAGGTTATTACTAAAGAAGCCTGAAGATATAAAAAGTTTTCTTAGCAAGCATGTTGTTGGTCAAGAACACGCACAGCATGTTTTGTCTGTGGCAACCATTATAACCATTGTCAATCCATGGCACAATTTCACTCTATAAGTGATGTTGAAATCGAGAAATCTAATGTAATGCTAATTGGTCCAACTGGTTCTGGTAAAACTTTGTTAGCTAAAACACTTGCTAAAGTCTCAGATGTACCGTTTGCTATGGCTGATGCAACGACTTTGACTGAAGCAGGTTATATAGGTGATGATGTGGAAAGCGTGTTGTCACGTCTATTGCCAGCTGCAAATTATGATGTTGCAAAGATACAGCGTGGTATAGTGTTTATAGATGAAATAGATAAAATCACGAGAAAATCTGAAGGCACTTCGATAACGCGTGACGTTTCAGGTGAGGGAGTTTAGCAAGCTCTGCTTAAGATTATGGAAGGGACAGTTGCTTACGTTCCACCACAGGGAGGGCGAAAACACCCACAACAAGAATTCGTACAAGTGGATACTAATAATATACTATTTATTTATGGAGGAGCTTTCGAAGGTTTAAATAAGATCATTGAAGCAGGAAAGAAGGGAACATCGGTCGGCTTTGGAGCAGATATCAGTCAATCTAAAGAGCAAAGAAAAAAGAATGTTTTACATGATGTTCAACCTGAAGATTTGATCAAGTTTGGTTTAATACCGGAGTTTGTAGGGCGGGTTCCAATAACTGCTGTTTTAGATGAGTTAGATCATGAAGATTTAGTACATGTGTTGATACAAGGCATTACTTGCATTTAGCAAGGTAAACCTTGCGTTTTCAGATGAAGCAATATCGGCTATTGTTGAAAATGCTATGAGTTATAAAACAGGTGCAAGAATGTTACGTGCTATTTTAGAGTCACTCTTGCTTGACGTTATGTATACAGCTCGAAACGAAGGTTTTGAAGGTAGTACAATAATAATCACTAAGGAAATGGTGAAATTAGAAAAAGCAGTAATTAACTGTGACAACAAAAGGGGCGTTATAACAGTTAATGATTAATTTGAGGCGTGTACTATGAACATTGAAGATATGGACTCTGGTTTTGCTACATTACCAGTATTATCTTTGAGAGATGTAGTAGTTTTTCCAAGTGTAGTGGTATCTTTATTTATAGGTAGAGAAAAATCTATTAATGTACTGAAGTATGCAATTAGTAATAGTAGCCGTAAAAATGAGATTTTTCTTGTGACGCAGCGAGATGGCTCTATTGATAATCCTGAGCCACAGGATCTTTATGAAGTGGGTGTGTTGGCAAATATTGTACAACCATTAATAGAATTACCCGACAATGCAGTAAAAGTTGTAATCCAAGGAGTAAGTAGAAAAAGAATAATAGAGTATATCAGCCTCATAAAAACTCTATTACAAGCTATGGTTGAATTAGATAGTCATTATGAATCTGAAGAAAGTGGGGATAATGTTGATCTGGAATCTGTAAGGCGATCTGTTATAGGTATATTTGATAACTGGTGTAAACTAAACAGGAAAAATCAGCCTGAGGTTATTGTTAGCCCCATTGATCCAATCAAGGAAATTAACCAGCTTGTAGACACAATAGCTTCATGTTTAAATATAAAAGCATCAGATAAACAAAGTATACTTGAGACTTATAGCTCTTGAGAACGTTTAAGGAAAACTTTTACTTTTAATGAGAGGGAAACAAGTATTTTGGATGCACACAACCATTTATATAAACAATTAAATCACAGGTTGAAAGTACTCAGAAAGCTTACTACCTTAACGAACAATTAAAAGCCATACAGAAAGAATTAGGCGAATTTGAGAATGGGGAGGAGGAAAATATATTAAATGAATTTGAGAGCAAAATAAATGGAACAAAGCTTTCTCTGGAGGCAAGGGAGAAAGCTATAACTGAGTTGAAGAGATATAAGAAAATGAATCCCATTTCTCCTGAAGCTACAGTTATATCTAATTACCTGTATTGGTTGCTTGATCTGCCATGGGGAAAATACCAGGATGCAAAAATTGATTTCAATGCGGCAAAATAATCTTAGATGTATAATCATTATGGCATAGAGAAAGTAAAAGATAGAATAATAGAGTTTTTGGCAGTATTAAAGAGAGTAAGAGAGATAAAAGGTCCTATACTTTGCTTAGTTGTCCCACCTGGCGTTGGTAAAACTTTTTTAGCTAAGTCTATGGCAAGGACGGTAGGGAGAGATTTTGTTCGCATAGCTCTTGGTGGTGTGCGTGATGAGTCTGAAATACGTGACCATAGAAAAACTTATATTGGCTCAATGCCTGGCAAAATCATTCAACACATGAAAAAAGTTAATTCATGCAACCCACTCTTTTTACTTGATGAAATAGATAAAATGGGTTCTGATTCGCGTGGTGATCCTGCATCTGCGTTCCTTGAGGTTTTAGACACTGAACACAATAAGCATTTTACAGACCATTACTTAGATGTTGAGTTTGATCTTTCAAGTGTAATGTTTGTAGCTGCAGCAAATAGCTTAAATTTGCCACATCCTTTACGTGATAGGATGGAAATTATACAATTGTCTGGTTATACTGAAGATGAAAATATTAATATTGCTAAATATCATCTAATCTCAAAATTAAAGAAAGAACATGGTTTACGTCAGGAAGAGTGGAATATAACTAACGATGCGCTATATGAGTTGATACGTTTATACACACGTGAAAGTGGCGTTCGCAGCATGGAAAGGGAGCTTGCAATGCTCATGAGAAAAGCAGTTAAAAAATATTGACTGATAAAAATAAGAAAATATCCGTAGGGGTTGACAATTTGCAATATTATTTAGGGGTACGAAAATATACCCCCGGTATTGCAGAAAATGATAGTTTAGTAGGAGTAGTAACTGGACTTGCCTACACTGAAACAGGTGGTGATATTTTAATGATAGAGACAGTCCTGATTCCAGGTAAAGGAGAAATAAAATATACAGGAAAACTCGGAGAGGTTATACAAGAATCTATAAAGGCTGCGTATAGTTATATTCGATCAAATTGTCTGTTTTTGGCATAAAACCTGAAAAATTTCTAAATAATGATATACATTTGCATATATCTGAAGGTGCTGTACCAAAGGATGGACCTTCTGCTGGCGGCGCAGTATGTATGTCTATCGTTTCTCTTATGACAAATACCAGTAAATATAAAATAAGCCAGTAAAAAATACCAGTAAAAAATATACCAGTTAACAAAGGTGTTGCTATGACGGGTGAAGTAACATTGCGTGGTAGAGTTTTAGCTATTGGAGGCTTGAGAGAAAAATTACTTGCAGCACTCAGAGGATCAATCAAGACTGTGATTATACCTAGCGAAAATGAAAAGGATATGCAAGAAATTCCAGCAAATATTTAGGAAAAGGTCAACGTAGTTTTTGTCTAGAACATTGATGAAGTTATAAAAATTGCTTTGGTACAACATAATATTCCAATCAAGAGCGATAGTGTAGACAGTGGACCATCTGCCTTAATAAAAAATAAAGACGATACTTCTCCTGAGTTAGAAACACTAAAGCACTAAAATATATTTAAGTTCGTTGGGTGGTAAAATAAAGTAGATAGCTGAAAAATCACTTGACAACCCCCGCCAATCCCCTTACAATAACAGTGAAGCTAATTATTTATCTTCACTGTACAGATTAAATGACAAAAAATGACAAAAAAACTTATGTATCTGGCGTCTCATGTTTAATTTTTTGCACTATGTGCACCTCATGTCTTTTACATTGTTGTCTACATTACTAACTAGTGCTGTGAATTATATGAGATAAAAAGACCAGTTGGCACCAGATAATATTTTATTGAAGGGAGCTTTCAAAATTAATTATTGGTAAGTTATTTAGTAGAATAATTTTAGTTTTTATTTAGATTTTTTAGGTTGAAAAAGAAAACCATTTGTGTTTTTGAAAGCTCCCTTCAATAAAATATTATCTGGTGCCAACTGGTCTTTTTATCTCATATAATCCATCAATATGCACCTTTCCTGGAATAAGTGCTGTGAATTGCCCCTATTTGGGCGCTTAAAAAGATTTAAAATCGCCAGCTGATAAAATGATAGTGAATAACTAGCTGCTCTAGGTTTCTTTTGTCTTTTTTTCTGTTTAGTAAATTTCTTAACGCTGACAATTTAGACTAATTATAGCTCAAAGGCAACTGAGTCGCAGTTATTAGACATTTAGAATAAAAAAGCGCCAAGTTAAATGTAAATAACTAGCCACCCACGGGGATTCTTTGCCTTTTTTCTCCATTTATAAATTTCTTAATATTTATATCTACTGTCATTACGCTAACAGACTGCGGCAGTATGACGCAGAGCTATAGATGACAGAGCTTTAAAAATAAGTTATTTTTTTATTTTTTAATGAAAACATGGGTAATAAAATTGCACCTTCTATACTTTCAGCAGACTTTGCAAAATTAGGGGAAGAAGTAAGAAAAATTAGCGATTTAGATGTGGATTACATACACATAGACGCTATGAATGGGAATTTCGTTCCAAATATTACAATTGGTCCAAATGTTGTCTCTGCAATACGTAAATATAGCAATCATCCATTTGATGTGCACTTAATGATTAAATCTCCTCCTGACCATATTGAAAGCTTTATAAATGCTGGTGCTGATATTATCACTATACATGCAGAAGCAGAGATGCACCTTGAGAGACTGTTAAGAAGGATAAAGTCATACAAAAACGATACAAAAAAAGCAATTCAAGTTGGGGTTTCAATCGTTCCTTCAACTCCTCCAAGTATATTGTGCTCATTATGACAGTCAACCCTGGATTTGGAGGACAGGAATTTATCCACTCACAACTAAGCAAAATATCTGTTGTGAAGAAAATGATACAAGAACGTGGTCTTAAAACACAAATTTCAGTAGATGGTGGAGTGAGTCCCCTAAACGCAGCTAATATAATAAAAGCTGGTGCAGATATATTAGTTGCTGGGTCGGCAATATTTAGAGCAGAAAATATGAAAAAGGCTGTCAACGATCTTAAAAACCTGCTGTAATCCTATAGCCTCTAGTTGAGACTCAGATGGATCAAGGTATCCTTTCAGCAGAGTGGCAAAATTGGTAGATAAGGAACATAGGAACAAATGGTGTCATGTTAGTGCTGGCATTTAGTCTTTCCATAATCACCAAAATGTTGTAGTTTAACATAAAATAGCTACTTTCATATTTACCAACTTAATAAAATTCCTGGATCCCAGTACTTGGATGACAAGAAAGGGAGCATAGGAATATATTTGCATATTAACCATGCATCTGCAATGCAAAATCTTAATTAAAACCAGATGACGAGTCATCATTACCAAAATTGGGTCTATTATTTCTATTACTGAAGCCAGAACGAGGACGAGTAGGTCTCTTACGGTGACCAGGTTTTTTATTAAATGGACTATTATGATAATCCCTCTCTTTTGAGCCATCTTTTTTATCCTCATTGTAAAGTTCACCTTCAAAGAATTCACCTGTTTCTTGATCAACGCGACACCTCGACAATTTTGGGCATCCGTCTTTTTCAAAATCAATTACCAACGCTTTGAAAGTATCACCCTGTTTAAGTATGTCCTCATAGATTCTATATGCTGATTAGCTACCTCACTTATATGCATTTTTCTATTTCTTCCAGTGTGGAATTCAGGCTCTACAATAGACTTCTCTATTTTTACAACTTGAGCATCAACTATTGTACCCTGCTCTAGTTCTGTTATTGAATCAATCATCATATTCTTTGCAATTTCAGCTTCGGTGCTACTCGTAGCAAACACAGAAACTTTGCCATCATCTCCTATTTCAATTTTTGCATTACTTCTTTCACACACATTGCGTATATTTTTTCCTTTAGTGCCAATAGCTGCAGAAATTTTATTTTTATCTATGTAAAATGATATCATTCTTGGTGCATGACTTTTTACATCATCGCTATGTTCTGAAATCACTGCATTCATTTTTTTCTAGGATGTGTAATCTTCCAGCCTTTGCTTGTTCCAAAGACTTTTCAACAATTTCAAAGCTTATGCCAAAATTTTCATATCCATTTGTAATGCCGTAATTCATTCACTAGTTCCTGCTACTTTGAAGTCCATGTCGTCAAGATAATCTTCATCACTCAGTATATCGGAAAGTATTATATACTCATTTTTATCTTTAATGAGGCCCATAGCAATTCCAGCAACGGGAGCCTTTATTGGTACACCTGTGTTCATTAAGGCAAGAGAAGTTCCGCAAACTGTTGCCATGGAAGAAGAGCCTTCTGATTCCATAATTTCGGATGCTACTCTTATTATATAAAGAAATTCAGATTTATCAGGTAAAACGGGGTGAATTGCTTTCCAAGCAAGTTTACCATGACCGATTTCTTCTTCTTCCTGGTGCACGTATAGCAGAAGCTTTTCCAAAGGCAAATGAAGGGAAATTGTAATGCAACATAAAATGCTCACGTCTATCTCCTTCAATGTCATCTACAAACAACCAGTGCTTGGGTGCTACCTCTTGTAAACAGTGCAGAACCATGGGTTCTGGCTAAAATATCAACTTCAATTTCTATCTGGCGTATTTCATCGTGCTTACGACCGTCTATTCTCGTATCATTCTTTTTAAATTTCTCACGTACCAAGGACCTTTCAGAGCTTTTTATTGCATATGTAATTAATTTCTTATCTTTTCCAGCTTCTTTAAGGGTGTTTGATATATCACCTCTGAGCGCTTTTAAAGTTCTAGTCCGCTCTTGTTTTACTGTTTGTGAGTGCGCTTTTTCATAGACTTTACTGTGCTTTTCAAGACCTTGCATTATATCTGACATATCAACAGAAGCAAAACTCTCAGTTTTATTACCATTTGTGTCAGCAAACTCTTTTTTAAGCTTAATAACAGGTTGAAGGTGTTCATGGCCAAATTTTATTGCGCTTAAAACATTTTCTTCAGAAAGTTCCTTCACTTCTGATTCAACCATCAAAATTGAATGCTCGTCACCAGATAGAAGCAGCTCTAAGTTGCTTACTTTCATCTCTTGAACAGAGGGGTTGAGTATATAGTTATTATTTTCATCACAACCAACCAAAGCTCCAGCTATGGTAGAGTAAAAAGGAACACCGGAAAATTTGTAAGAGCTGCAACAGTACCAATCAATGGTGGTACTTCAGGGGAATTGACCGTATCATAAGTTAATAAATTACACACCAGGCTGAATTCATCGTAAAAACCTTCCGGAAATAGCGGTCTTATACTTCTATCTATTGCTCTTGATATTGTTCTGAATTATCTGGGTGTTAATTAACAAATTAATTAAGACAGTACTCAGGGTTCGTAAGGGATTCAGCTGCACTTTTATTTGCAGTACTAAACATAAAATTAGTAAATATAATTAAAATAAAGAGAATAAAAAGTTAATAATAAAATAAAAAAAAGGGCCCGAGTAATTAAAAATAAAAGAATTTACAGAATAATTACAGTACCTTGTTCGTGCTAGCACCCAGTAGACTTGGATTCACACAAGGATGGCCAAGCATTCCAGCAGCTCTAATGGTTCCAATAATCGCCGCAAACGCCGTCAACAAAGGGGAGATTCCACGTGGCCCGGCACAATCCAGCGAGCCAATTCCAGGCAAACAACCGCCAGCATAGATTCTCTCATACACTGTCCCAAAGTTGACATCCGCAGCCCTTTTAAAACCTTGACGAATTTTCTGGACGATTCGAGTGTTTTCTCAATGACGTCACTCCTCTGGCCCCGCCCTCAGAGTGTTCTTAGCCAATGGTAGGCGAGTTCTAGAAGGATCTGGAAAGCCATGGCAATGACGTCACCTCGCCCCCAACTTTGGAATGCCAGCCGCCTGGGGGAGGGGGAGAGAGGGGAAATTCTAAAAGAATGTCTTCTTTCTAGAAACAAGGATCGCGTCAGTTCACTACTTTCCAGCGAAAGGGTTAACAAAAGTAACAGATAAGTTTGGTCTTAAAGACAATACAAAGTCTTTGGTGGGCTATTTAAACAAGCTATCTGAGAAGGCAGTCAAGCACAGTATAAAAATAGCTGACTTTATTTACACAACTTTGAGCTATGCTGTCAATGCTGTCATCTGGGCTGCTGCACTCGTTGTTACACCACTAATCTGGGCTGTTGATAAAGTGTCAAGTAAGTTTAGTGAATCAAATACTGAAGCTGTTAATCCTAATGGAAAGGCTCCTGCACAATAACTAATCTGCTCTGTAAATGCCCATGACTAAAGTAATGGGCTTGTGTATTTAAAGGTTGATAAAGCTCAAACTAACTGATAAGTTCTTAATACAGTTATTGTTGAGAATCAAATGTTAAAACCTACACATTTCTCTTATTTTTCCAAGAAAGCTTTGCCTTGGCTTGGGGCTGCGTGTTTCGTATGTTTTTTAGTTGGAATATTCTTAGCTTTATTTTTCTCTCCGGAGGATTATAAACAGGTAGAAATTGTACGAATTATGTATCTTCACGTACCATCTGCATGGCTTTCTCTGGGAATATGTGGACTCATTGCATCACTCAGCTTCATTTCATTAGTGTGGAATAATAGCATTGCTAGTCTTTTGGCACATGCTGCTGCTCCTGTAGGGACAGTCTTTTCTGCAATATGCTTAATCACAGGCAGCATCTGGGGAAAAGGAACCTGGGGCACTTGGTGGGTATGGGATGCAAGGCTCACTTCGATGTTGATTGTATTTTTCCAATACGTTGGCTACCTTGCGCTGTGGAGTGCTTTTGATAATAAAGAAAGATCTAAAAAATCAGCAGCAGTATTTGCCATCTTTAGTGCTGTAAATATCCCTATAGTAAAATTTTCCGTGAACTTGTGGGCTACTCTCCATCAGCCAGCAAGCATCTTTATAAAAGGTGGAGTAGAAATATAAGGTCCCATACTGTTGCCATTGATTATAATGTTTATGTTTTGCACCACATTTTTTTTGGTCGTGTGGACACTCTAATACATATTCACTTTACTTGATTAATTTGTGTAAGATAAAGAGAGAAATTGGCGTGAGGTATTAGACCCACTACAATTGCGTCATTGCCTGACTTAGGCGGCTTTGTGTAAATACTTTTCTTATTGAAAAATTCAGAAAAATGTTGTATAATTATTATATTATAGACTTTATTAAAACTTATGGCAGATTTAAGAGTTAACATAACTCTCAATCTCGAAATTTCAAAGTATCTTGTTGAGTTGGCTAGAATAAAAAACCAGCCCGTTCAAGATCTAGCACAAGAGCTAATGCAAGAAGCGATCGAAATTGAGAAGGAAGATATGGCACTAGCTGAGCTTGCTACTAAACGCTCAGGTGCAGAAAGAGTTAAGCTTGAAAATGTTAAGTGGGAATAAAGCCCTACAAAATCGAATTTCTAAAAAATGTTATCGAAACGGATCTTCCAGCTCTTCCAAAAACAATAAGGTTAAGAGTTGAAAAAGCCATAAAAGTGCGTCTCATAGTTAATCCTGATAAAATAGGAAAGATGTTTGTCATATAAATTTAAAGGATCTCGTAGAATGCGAGTAGGTGATTACCATGTGATTCATGAAATAGATAATCTAGAATATATAGTAGTAATTAGTGCAATAAGACATAGGAAAGATAGTTACTAGTATAACTCCTATACATACATCTTTCCTTATTGAAAAATTCAAAAAAATGCTGTATACTAGCTATAGTAGCAGGCTTCGGACAGCAAATTCAAACACATAAAAATGGTGCGTTTTAACATAACTTTTATTCTCACCTACTTGATAAAATTCCTGGATTCCAGCCCTTCCTGTCATCCAAGTAGCCCCTTTCTTTTCATCCCAATCCTCCTCTCCTGTCATCCCAGTAGCCCCCTATCCCAGTCCGCCTCTCCTGTCATCCCAGTGCGTGACACTGAGATCCAGGAAAAAAGAAAATAGATCCCGCTAGCGGGATGACGGTAGCTACAAACATTAAGAAATTTACCAAATCGAAAAAATGGCAAAGAATCCCTGGTTATTGTTTATACTCAGTATCGGCGTTCTTTTAGTCTTAAACACTGCAATTTAGCTACTTTTAAGTGCAACTAACCTTAGCTTTAATGTTTAAGAAATTCACTAAACAGAAAAAAAGGCAAAAGAAACCTAGGGCAGCTAGTATTCAAATTCTCCCTTGTTCTATTTGACGTTCTATACTGTCTTAAACAGCGCGTTTCAGCTTGAAAACCAAGAAGTTATATGAAGACATGGAGTGCACATATTGCAAAAATTTAAACATGAGACGCCAAATACAAAGTTTCCTTTGTCGATATAATATGCAGATTGCGAAGATAAATCAATAGCTTCATTGTCATTATAATGAGATTGAAGGTGGTTGTTAAGGAATTTCTTACAACAATCATATGCTGAATTTTAGTTAATTTAACCACTGTTTTAAATTATTCTTTATAGTATCCGTTTTACACGTCGCACTACCGTGCCCCGTAATTATCAATAAACACCTATTCCCTGCTCGATAATTCTTAATAATAAAATCCATCAACCTATAGGAAGCATACTCTATATTATAGTCATGTAGGTCGAGTTTATCACTTATAGAATATTTACCCCTATCAACCTTTGATTTTGTGTTGTAGTCAAGGCAAAATAATAAGTTACCATTATTAGTATAGAGAAAATTTTCTTGTAAGTTATAAGTACCTTTGTCTGCTATAGACCTTACATTCACCTTATGATCAACTTTTAAAGTCACTTTCTTACATTTTATTGGCCTAACATTTTTTTGCCAGTTTAACTCATCACCGGACATAAACGCATTGATTAATTAAGTTTTATAATTTTACAACAATATCTAAACGTAGTAGAATGTCGCTTATTTTACAAAGGCCGACAATACAATGAAACCATCAAAAACTAATGAGAATTTTTGGCTGTATGGAAAGCACACTGCATTTCAGCACTGACGAATAAAAATAGGCAGTGTATAGAACTGTTAGTAACAGAAAATTTTTATAAAGAACATGAAAAAGAAGTTAGGCAATACATAGACAGCAATTAGTAGAAAATAAAACATTCAACAATGTTTTACCAAAAAAGCGTCAACCATCAAGGAGTTGCTTTAAAAGTTGCTTCTATTCTTTACAGCATCGAAGAAATAGCTGAAGACAGCTCTACTATAGTCATTTTAGATCAAGTAACTGATACGCACAACAGAGGGTCAATTTTAAGAACTTCAGCTTGTTTTAATGTCGATGCATTTGTTTTACCATACAACCATTTACCAAACGAAAATGCATCTATTGCAAAAGCAGCAAGCGGAGCATTAGATATTGTCCCACTAATATATGCTACAAACGTAGTAAAAACTCTGGAGTATTTAAAAAAGGTCGGCTACTGGTGTTACGGATTTGATGGCAATGCTAAAGAGAGCATGGAGGAAATAAAGAGCTTTGGGGAAAAAATAGTGATCATCTTTGGTTCTGATGAGAAAGGAATGCGGAGGTTAGTTAAAGAAAATTGCGATTATCTTGTAAAAATACCAATGTCAAATGCAATTGATAGCTTAAACGTTTCAAATGCAGCAGCAATAGGACTATATTCCATCTACACTAAAACACTGTATATTAGTTGCAATAAAAAGTGATTTTTTGCTTGATAAAGATGCAGTTTTGAATTATAATGTTGCTAAGGTATAAAAGGAGTTATATTTATGTCTTACATGAGAAATGAACAAGATATTAGTTCGCAAGGCGTTTATTATAGTGCTGGACTCAGAAGATATCTAATTAAAGTATATAATTATATGGCTTTGGGCATTACAGGGTTTGTTGCGTTCTTAACGGTATTTTCTGGTCTTTTTCAAGTGATCTATTCCAATCCCGTTCCCGTATCACTTGTAATGTTCTCTCCAGTTGCATTGGTGTTTTACATGTCTTTTAGGCTTCAACACCCAAGTGCTCAATCTACAGTGACTATATTTTTCTTATTTTCAGTCTTAATGGGACTCTCCTTATCTTACATTTTTATAGTTTATACTGCAGAAAATATAGCAAGGGCATTTTTCATTACATCTATCATGTTTGGTTCTATGGCTTTATATGGCAATAGCACAAAAATAAATCTGAGCAGTATCGGCTCCTTTTTAATTATGGGAATCTGGGGGTTAATTATTGCATCTAGAGTTAATTTATTCCTTAGAAGTAGTCCCCTTTATTTTGCGATATCGTTCATATCGGTAATAGTGTTTACTTTAATGACTGCATACGACGCTCAGAGAATCAAGGATGTTTATTATAGGTATAATGATGGCTCAGAAGTTGCAACCACTAAGTTGGCTATACTTGGTGCATCTAACCTTTATTTTGACTTTATTAACATATTCCTCAATTTACTCAGGTTACTTAACTTGTTTAACAATAGAGATTAGATGTTCTCTTTTTAAGGGTAAATAGTAAAAATTCTATAGTTTTCTTTTTAATATCTTTAGAGATATTGATGTTATGCCTTGCATATACATCGGTACCACTATATAGCATTTTCTGTAAAGCTACTGGGTATGGCGGCACAACAAGAAAAGTAACTAACACAACGACAAATATAACCAATCAAAAATCAGAGATCATTTCAATGCCGATGTAATGCCAAATTTACCTTGTGAGTTTAACTCAGAAACTAATTACATTGATACAAACATAGGAGAACAAAGTTTAGCTTTTTATTATGCAAAGAATCTATCTGATCAGCCTTCATTTGGAATGGCAGTGTATAACGTTACCCCTTTTAAAGCAGGCAAATATTTCAATAAAGTTGCATGCTTTTGCTTTGAAAAACAAAAACTGCTGCCAAAACAAAAGGCAGCCATGCCAGTATACGTTTTTTAAGCTTAAATAGTAGGAAATGTGAGTCTTTTATTACTAGAAAAAGCCGTAAATCTCATCTTTTCAAACGTATATATAAGTTGTGAATGTATAATTGATAAAAATTACGATTTGTGTGGTGAGTGTAACAAAAAAATCAATTTTTTAACCAAACAATTACTGCAATGTCTGTGGTGTGGTAATTTCAGATAACATTTATATATACGTGTGGTAAGTACATTGCCAGTCCCTCACCGTTTAAAGTGTTAAGATCAGTTTTTGCTTACGATCATCATAGTAAAAATATGATCATAAATTTTAAATTTTTTGATAATTTAAACTATGTAAAAACTTAGGTGAAGTGGATGTACCAAGCTAATCGGGATGCATTCCAAGATGCAGAGATTATAATTCCTATACCGCTTCATAAAATGGGCTTGCTTAAGCGTAAATACAATCAAGCAGCATTGCTCGCGAGGGAACTCAGCAAGTTACCCAACTTATTTTACGCACCATTTGCAATAAAGCGCCTTCGCCACACCACGCCTCAAGCTGGTCTTTCAATTAAACAGCGCGAGAAAAATTTAAAAAAGGCTTTTAAAACAAGCAACAAAAAAATTATCAAAAATAAAATCGTAATACTGGTTGATGACGTGGTAACAACTGGAGCAACTGTAATGTCCTGCTCTCAAGAAATTTTAAATTCTGGCGCAAGGGCAATGAGAGTGCTTTCACTTGCAAGAACGGTGAATGATTGTGAAAATCAACATGTTAAAACGTGATTTTCAATAACCTCAACATCACTGAATCCAAGAGTTTGGCCGCTCACGATTTGGGATTTTTCATGTCCTTTTCCTGCAACCAGCAGAATCATATCTTCGTAATAGGCAATACCCATACCTTTCTCTATAGCTTCTTTTCTATTCCCTATCTCTAATGCATCAGAACAATGAAGTAAAATATCATGGCGAATTTTTGCTGGATCTTCATCACGGGGATTATCATCTGTAACTATCACTCTGTCTGCATATATTTGTGCTATTTTACCCATTTCTGCACGTTTTGTTTGATCACGATTTCCACCACAACCAAAAACTAGAACTAGTTTTTGGTTGAAGTGCCATTTCAAAGACAATAAAGCGTGTTTAAGTGCATTTGGAGTGCGCGCGTAATCCACAAATGCAAAAGGTCTCACTTTTTTCATTCTTCCCGATGGAGAAATAAGCTTACCTATACACATTCTTTGATAGTCCACCCCAGACGAAATAACTATACCGATCGCACACAACAGATTATATGCTTGAAATTGCCCTAAAATTTGAAAAAATGCATTATTAACTTTACCACCAATTTTAATTGTAAGGCCATTGGAGGTGGGTATCTGCTTTAACAAAACAATATCGGAACCTTTTTTCCATTGGTGATAATTTTGTTAGTAGTATAGGAAATGTTACGTACTACGCCACTTTTACATTGAAAAAACCCCATTTTGAGCCCCAAAGGTGGATACCTAGGGTGGATACCTACGGCGTCTCTGATTGGCTGTTAGGAGCAGACTCCCCTGTCTGGCGGATACCTACGACGTCTCTGATTGGCTG
>NZ_JAAXCS010000089.1:0-5581 GCF_013309895.1 Wolbachia endosymbiont of Atemnus politus
TGGAGGTTGTCAAGTGATTTCTTCGTTTGTGCTAAAGTTTGTTATGTAAGAAACCTATTGTTCTGTACAATGTCTATAGCTAAAATAATTTAAGTTTCTCGTCATTCCGCTATTGGCTGCGGCGTAGGTTAGCTATATTTAATGAATTTGGGTAAGCGTGCTGAAAGAATTTGAAATTGAATCTTTGTTGAGAGGTAAGGCTCCACACCAAATCAAGGCTGTAGTTGCAATGTCTGGCGGAGTTGATAGCTCTGTTGCTGCAGTGCTGCTGCATCACCTTGGATACCAGGTAGTTGGTGTAACTCTTCAGTTATATGGCACTGATGGCAATGCTAGCACGAGAAAAGGCGCATGCTGTGCTGGACAGGATATTTATGATGCCAAGCGTGTAGCTGAAAGTACTGGCTTTCCTCATTATATCTTAAATTATGAGGAAATATTCAAAAAGGAAGTTATAGAGGATTTTGCAGATACCTATATGCGTGGAGAAACTCCTATACCATGCGTAAAATGTAATCAAACAGTGAAATTTCGCGATCTATTACAAGTTGCAAAAAATCTTGGTGCAGATGTGCTAGTTACAGGACATTACGTGAGAAGATTAGAAGAAGATCGCAAGGTGAAATTGTGCAGAAGCATCGATAAAAGTAAAGATCAAAGTTATTTTCTGTTTGCTACAACAAAAGAACAGCTAAAGCTTTTAAGATTTCCGCTTGGTGGGTTCTATAAATGCGATGTGAGAAAATTAGCAAAACACTTTGGATTGCAGATCTCTGAAAAACCAGATAGTCAGGATATATGCTTCGTTTCTGAAAGCTATAGCAAAACAATAGCTAAGCTAGCTCCACAATCTGTAAAGAGAGGCAGAATTGTGGATGTAAATGGGAAAGTACTAGGTGAGCATAATGGTATAGTAAATTTCACGGTGGGGCAAAGAAAAGGCTTGGGTATTACACACAGCGAACCTCTTTATGTGATAAAGATTAATACTGAAGATAATGAAGTTATAGTAGGCCAGGTCGACGCACTAATGCAAAGAAAAGTATTGATCAAGAAGTTAAATTGGTTAGAGCAACCAAAGAAAGGTATGGAGGTAACTGTGAAGCTTAGGTCATCGCATGCGGGGAGTTTGGCAACTATATACCCAGCAGAAGGACAAGACAAAGCTTGTGTCATTTTAAATGACGATTATTTTGGCATAAGTCCCGGTCAAGCCTGTGTGGCATACAAAGATGAGCAAGTTATTGGTGGTGGGTGGATATGTTCTTAACTACACGGTCAGTTTATGAAGTTGCTCTGTGGAGTTTTATAAATTTTACTCTTGCTTCCACCTTATGTATAGGTACTTTTTCACTTATGTCTTTCGAATTTGCAGCCATATTCAACAGTTTTAAATAGAATGTTGTAGCATTTTTGAAATCTGAAAGCTTATCTAGAATAACGGCTAGATTATAGACATAAAAAATATTGTTTTGGTCAAGAGAAATTGCAGCTATCATGTACCCTTTGGCTCTTGTATAGTCTTCCTTTTTCATATAGATCAGACCTAGGTTTGCCAACAAAGAAGCGCAATTTCTGTGTATATCATATAACTTCAACATTTCACTTAACGCTAGATCAGGGTTATATTGTGAAACTATTGTCAAAAAATTCTCTAATATACAAGTGTTACTAGGGTATTCTTTTAACAGTCTTATGTAGATCTCTATAGCTTTTTTGTATTCTTTATTAGCGTAATAAATGTTTCCCAGTCCAATCAAAGCATTTTTATGATAAGGAAATTTTGTAATGGCTTGATTGAGAAAAGAAATGGCTGCCTCATTATCTCCAGACTCAAAGGAATCTTTTGCCTTTTCTAAGATAAAGTGTATGCTAAAACTTTTGCCAGAGTTCTGTGTAACTTTAATATTAAACTTATCACTTTTTCTCTCAATAACGTCAAAGTCTTTATATTTTTCGTCAGCTTTCATATATTTAGCAACGTTATTAAAGACTTCTTGTATCTCTGAATTTTCATTAGCATAGGTAGCAGAAAACCTCAATAAAATCATAACCCAGACTAATATACAGATAAACATAGCCGCAGTGTCAGAACCACGCATTGGCACCATTCCAGCACGTGACCAGTAAATCTTACTTCCCTGAGCTATGTGTACCATAGTATAAGTTTATAAATGCTAGTTTAGCTATCTCATATAATAATAAAGATAGTATTAATTAGTAACTTCTTTTTGTAACATACATAGCTAAAGTGTTTATTTGAATTTATTGTCGGCTTTTTTATTCACCTATTGTACCCTATCTAGCTGAAGTCCTAATTGCAATTCAATTAATTAATGTATAAACTTTAAATAAAGCCTATGAAAAAAATGGAATCTTGTTATTCGTTCGACGATATACTCCTTTTGCCAGCTCACTCTAATATATTACCTTGTGATGCAGATACGAAAACTTATTTAACAAACCATATAAAGCTCAACATTCCTCTTATGTCCTCTGCAATGGATACTGTTACTGAATCAGATTTCGCAATAGTTATTGCCCAACATGGTGGAATAGGCTGCATACATAAAAACTTATCAATAGACGAGCAAGTTTCAGAAGTCAGAAGAGTAAAAAAATATGAAAGTTGGATCGTATACAACCCAATCACGATTTCTCCAGATAAAACGGTCGCAGAAGCGATCTTATTAATGAAAGAGCACAATTATTCCGGCATTCCTGTAGTTGACCAACGTAAGTTGGTTGGTATTATAACCAACCGAGATGTGAGGTTTATTGAAGATCAGAACATGAGTGTAAAAGTTTCTGAAGTGATGACAAAAGAAAAGTTAATTACAGTGCGGGAGCAGGAAGTGGATAGTGCCTCAGCAATGAAATTGTTGCATGAAAATAGAATAGAGAAGCTTCTGGTCATAGATGAAAATTCTTATTGTATAGGTTTAATTACGGTTAAGGACATTGAAAAATACAACAGATATCCAAATTCATGCAAAGACAGTAAAGGGCGACTTATAGTTGCTGCTGCAGTTGGCACTGGCAAAAAAGATGGCATAGAAAGATGCGAAGCCTTAATTGGAGAGGAAATTGACGTGATTGTTGTGGATACTGCTCACGGCCATTCCGAAAATGTTATTAACACCATTAGAGAAATAAAAGCGATGTACCCAGATACACAGTTAGTTGGTGGAAACATTGCTACAAAAGAGGCTGCTGAAGCGCTGATTGACGCGGGCGTTGATGCAGTGAAGGTTGGCATAGGACCTGGATCGATCTGCACAACCAGAATAGTTACAGGCGTTGGTGTACCACAATTTTCCGCGATTCAAAATGTTGCAGAAGTATGTAAAGCAAAAAAAGTAAGATTGATTGCCGATGGTGGAATAAAATACTCAGGAGATGTTGCAAAAGCTATTGCGGCTGGTGCTGATTCTGTGATGATTGGTTCACTTTTTGCGGGTACTGACGAAAGCCCAGGCGAAATCATCATGTACAAGGGCAGAGCATACAAAGGCTATCGAGGAATGGGCTCTATCAGTGCAATGAAACGAGGGTCAGCAAGCCGTTATTTTCAAGATAAAGACTCAAAACTCAAATTAGTTCCGCAAGGAGTAGAAGGAAGAGTTCCATTTAAAGGTCCAGCTTCAGGGGTAATCCATCAGTTAATTGGCGGGGTGCAAGCTGCAATGGGGTACACTGGTAATAGGAATATAGAAGAGATGAAGAAAAACTGCAAATTCGTTACTATTACTGCATCAGGATTAAGAGAGAGCCATGCTCATGATATAATCATTACACAAGAAGCTCCAAATTACGCCTATCAGACGTCCAATTTGTCAGCCGATTCAGAGTAGTCGTTCTAGCACGTGACCGGATTTTTTTACCGTAGAAATGGGTTGAATGCAAAAACCACTTCCCGCCAACCCAATTATAATGATACTGAAGCTATTTTATTTATCTTCGCAATCTGTGCAGGTTAACGACAAAAAACTTAGGGTATTTGGCGTATCATGTTTAATTTTTTGCACTATGTGCACCTTATGTCTTTGTAAATTTTCTGGGTTTTTACCTATATAAGCTGAAACGCGCTTATAAGTCGTTTAAGACAGTAGAAAACGTCAAATTGACAAGGAGAACGTGAATACCACAGGGGTTCTTTTGCCTTTTTTCCTGCTTAGTAAATTTCTTAACGCTAAATTAGTTGCATAAAAGCGACTGAACCCTAGCGTTTAGGATAAAAACGCCGATATTTGAGGTACATAGAAAATAGCCAACCACCACGGGACTTCTTTTGCCTTTTTTCAGCTTGGTTAAAAAATTAACTAATTTTCATTATGAGACTTTTTGCACCGGGTTTTTTTCCTAGTCTTGGATAAGGGTGCTTAAGGAATTTTTATAATATTTAACCCACTTACTTTTCTATCCTCCATATCACGATGAGCCTCTATTATTTCGTCGAATTTATACTTTTTATTAATCCTTACAGCCAGAAGTCTCTTTCTTATCATCTCAAAAATTTCCATCGCAGTAAGCACTAATGTGAACTTGTCGTGCTTATAATGATATATTGAGGTTCCTGTGGCGAATAGTGAGCGTGAACTGAGCAAAGAAAAGCTAACCGGAGCGCTGCCTGATATCTGCCCATAAGAAACATATATGCCGAACTTGCCTAAAGATTCAAAAGAAAGCTTGCTTGTAGCATAGCCTATAGGGTCATATACTGCACCTACTCCCTTATTTTGTGTAATCTCCATGATTTTAGAAACAAAGCCTGTATCATTGTAATTCAGCGCATACGTGCAGCCATTCTGCAGAGCTATCTTCATTTTTTCATTGGAGCTCACGGAACCTATAACTACTCCTTTTTTATCCTTTGCCCATTGGCATATTATCTGTCCTAACCCGCCACTTGCTCCATGCACAAGTACAACAGCTCCAGGTTTTATTTTATAAGAGTGGTTAACTAAATAGTGAGCCGTCATGCCTTTAAATAGCACTGCAGCTACAATTTCATCTGGTATTTCATCTGGAATCTTTATCAGATATTTCTGGTGTACAAGACGTTTCTCACAATATGCTCCAGGCGGAGCTGTGCAATACCCAACTCTATCTCCAATCTCTAAGCCATTACCTATTTTCTTACCAAGCTTTTCAACAACTCCTACTGCTTCCACTCCAAGCACTGACGGCAAGTTTTTAATTTTGCGAATACCTTTTCTATGCTCTAGATCATAACGATTTAAACCGATAGCTGTGTGGCGTATTAAAACTTCCTCGTCCTTTGGCTCACCTATACTTCTATCTACGAATTCTAATACTTCTGGTCCTCCAGTCTTCTTAATTTGTACAGCTTTAACCATGATGAATATAAGAAAAAAACTCTAATTATGTTATCTAATAACCAACATCTTGTAAAATTATTTAGAACTGTAAGATAAATATGCATATAAGAGAAAACGAACGTTGTAATTTGTGAGGCAGCTCATTTTTTTACCCATAAAATAGAACTAAAAACCCCTTGACAACCTCCGCCAATCTCATTATCATGGTAATGAGTACAATGATACAAAAAATAATATCG
>NZ_JAAXCS010000090.1:0-5573 GCF_013309895.1 Wolbachia endosymbiont of Atemnus politus
ATTCATATTTTTCTCACTCTAAAAAACATAATTCAATTTTACAGCATTAAATATTTAATAACTATTAATTGTAAAGTTGTCAATAAACTTCCTTAAACTTTTAT
Source organism: Wolbachia endosymbiont of Atemnus politus (assembly GCF_013309895.1). Taxonomy (NCBI): domain Bacteria; kingdom Pseudomonadati; phylum Pseudomonadota; class Alphaproteobacteria; order Rickettsiales; family Anaplasmataceae; genus Wolbachia; species Wolbachia endosymbiont of Atemnus politus. The sequence goes on from NZ_JAAXCS010000090.1 coordinate 105, forward strand.
GCCCTTTATTATATCACATACTGCATGACCTTTCAATAATATTTTTGCTATTTTTAATATGCTTTAACACCTGTGTTTCCCACCAAGTAGTGTAACCTCTAACGTGATATTGTACAATTGGAACTTTTAACGGATGCCGTATTTTTTCTTAAGAAATATTTAAAAAATTTACTAAATCGAAAAAAGGCAAAAGAAGCTCTGTTTTAAAAACTTGACGTCAATGCTCTATATGTTTGACAAGTAGCTGACCTTGGGATTGTAAATACCCATAATTTCATGATAAGGGAATGTTGTAGTTTGTCAAGCATTTTTTTTTATGAAAGAGATAATATTGGTTAAATTTTTAACTAATCTTGAAAAAAGACAAAAGAATCCCCGTGATGCGAGTTTTTTACTGTTCTCAAAAACCTGGCGTACGATTCTCTCTTACATCGCCTATTCAGCGAGGTTCAGCTAGTGTAAATAGAAAAATTATAAAGACATAGAGCATCTATATTGCAAAAATTAAACATAACACGCCCAGTTTTTATTGTACTCTATACAAAGATTTTAAAGAAAATTTTAGGCCTAAAATACCCACATTACTATATTATGATAATGAGGTTGGCGGAGGTTGTAAAGGAATTTCTGACATCACTGCTGTTATGCAAGAAGTCTGGTGACGTTTAATCATTTATTTTCAAAGCTTGAATAAAAGCATTCTGCGGAATATTGACGTTTCCTATAGAATGTAGCCTTTTTTCCAATTCTTTTGTTTTTCTAAAAGCTTCATTCTTCGCGTCACATCTCCACCATAGAGTTTGGCTGTCACATCCTTCCTGTATGGATTAATCGTCTCTCTTGCAATAATTTTACCGCCCACTGCTGCTTGAATTGAAATCTTATATTGTTGACGTGGTATTAAATCCTGCAAGCGTGCACATATTTAACGTCCCCTTTTTTCTGCCCTACTTTTGTGGACAATACAAGCCAATGCATCCGCAGGCTCCCCATTGATTAAAAAGCTCAATTTATCTATTTGACTTTCCTTATAATTGGAAATTTACCAATCCAGGCTTGCGTATCCCTTAGAAATCGATTTCAATCTATCGTAAAAATTAAAATCAACTTCAGATAGTGGCAACTTATATTTCGGCAGTGCTGTTGTTGTGTTGCAAACGTAAGATAAATCTTTTTGCTCTCCCCTTCTTTCTTCACACAGAGATAGAATTTCTCCCAAGTATTGGTCAGGTACCATTATGGTTGCAGTAATCCACGACTCCTCTATCATCTCAATTTTCGTTGAATCTGGCATATCACTTGAGTTGTGAATATTCACAATTTCGCCGTTTCGCATAGTAACTTTATATATACCACTCGGCGCAGTTGCCGTTAGGTCTAAATCAAACTCTTTCTCGAGCCTCTCTTGAATGACCTCAAGGTGTAACATTCCTAAAAAACCGCAACGAAATCCATAGCCGAGTGCATTCGACGTCTCAGCTTCAAAGGTAAAACTTGTATCATTTAAATGTAATTTCTCTAGCGCTTCCTTTAGATATTTAAAAATCATCCGTTTTGTTGGGAAAAATGCTACAAAACACTACAGGATGTACTTCTTTAAAGCCTGGCAATGGCTCACTGCACGGCCTTTTCTCTTCGGTAATAGTGTCCCCTACGCTGCACTCTGCTACTTCTTTCATTGAAGCAATTATAACACCAACTTCACCTGCTGAGAGTTCACCAGTCATGACTTTCTTAGGAGTAAAAATACCGATATTATCCACGTGATATGTAGCGTTATTAGACATCATAACAATTTTCATGCCTTTCTTTAGCACTCCATTTTTAACTCGCACTGTAATTACTACTCCCAAATAAGGGTCATACCAACTATCAACTAAAATTGCCTGCAGCGGAGCGTTCGTATCACCCTGTGGAGCTGGAAGTTTCGTCACTATTGCTTCGAGTACAACCCTTATTCCATGTCCAGTTTTTGCCGATATTAATACTGAGGCGCTTGCGTCAATACCAATTACTTCTTCAATCTGGAGCATTACCTTTTCTGGATCTGCAGCAGGGAGATCAACTTTATTGAGCACAACTATTATCTCATGATTATTGTTAACAGCCTTGTTTACATTTGCAAGAGTTTGAGCTTCAACATCCTGACTGCTATCCTCTACTAAAAGTGAACCTTCACAAACTTCGACTTACTTCATATGATAAGTCAACGTGACCTGGGGTATCCATGAGATTTAGGCAATATTTATTACCATCATTTGCTGTGTAGTTAAGCCTTACAGTTTGTGCTTTCAATGTAATTCCACGTTCGCGTTCTATATCCATTGAATCGAGCACTTGATTGGTCATTTCCCCCGCTTCAAGACCATTGCCAAATCGATCATCGAGAGTTGACTTTCCGTAGACTATATGTGCTATTATTGCAAAGTTTCATATATTATCCATTAATGGCTGTTTATTTATTGGTTGGCTGCCCTAAGCTGTTCAGGTCGAATAATGGGACTAGCTGATGCTTGGTTAATTTGGCTACTCACTGTGCTCGAGTCTTCGTTCCATTGCTGACTATTCTGCTTGCATGTCATTATTGCCTCAGCGAGGCTCAAATAATTACTACCAACTTTAATCCTTACATCTTCATTTTTTTTCAAGTCTTCATCTGCCGGCTCACCCTCCACTATTTCAACACTACCATGAGAATTAACACTCAATGTAATGCTACATTCTCTTTCACCCTACATACCAATTAAACTTTATTTCATATTGAGCTGCGGTACTTAAGTCATACTGTCTCACTTTTTTTACTATCTACATAGCCACTGATAATGTCTCCTTGATCATTATTTGATATTTTAAAACTAATAATTTTGTCTTCTGTACAGAATTTACTATTTAAAAATTTATTTATTTTAAAATTCGCTTTTCGTTGTCATTTTCTTTTAGTTTATTGTTGCACAAAGATTAGCGCCTGAGTTTCGCTATTAATGTTGAATCAATAGTACCATTTTCTATATATTTACCGAATTCTGCGTTGTCTTTTTTCTCTAATTCATGATACTAGTTTTCATTAGCTTGTTGGGTGCTCTGCAAAAGCAGGTATTTGCGGAGTTCAACTCCAGCACTAGGGAAAGGCATGGGTGAGGTGGTTTCCCGTTGCCTTCCCCACCAGGCCATGAGTATGTACCCATTTTAATTTTGCACCCTGCACCTGGTTCTTTAAAAGGGTTAAAGAACGGTAGGCACAGATGTGCGGCTTTCATTAGCACCCCATCAGAATAATCATTTACATCATTACCTTGACTTATTGTACTTTGTGGCAGTTGTTGCATTTCTTTTAGCTTTGTCTTCATTTTACCCGAAGTGATGTGATGTCCCCAGGTGATATTGCTTCATTAGACTAATAATTTTTTAATGCGATTTTCGATCTAATTCTGTAATTGATCTACCATTTCCAAAATTGACTTTAAGTTCTGACAAGGTGTATTGATTTTTTCACTACTTAGGCTATTCTTATTGCTATCCCAATCAATAGAAATGTTAGTAAACATTTCATAAAGCCCTTTATAGATAGCTTTTAATTCATCTAATTTCCCTTTTTTTCCCCTTAATATTACTAATATAATCATTGATTAGCTTGATTCCCTTAGAATCTAGGACATCTTGTAGTTTTTTATCTGTTACTATATCTTGTAATTTTTTTTTGAGTGATGTAAGGTTGTCATATACTCCTCTTATGAAACTACCTACATTATACATATAAATACCAGGGAATGGCAATATAATTTACTTAACACACTTACATATATATTTCCTACTGCTCTATTATCTCTTCAACATAGACGACACCTGCTTCGAGTGAGAAATCACTTTATTAACCATATAGTTCTCATGATTATTATCTATTTTATACAATTCATATAGGTAATTCACCATCATTCCAGCCGACTGACTAATTCCCTTTTCAGAAACATCTGCCATCTAGTTTATTTGTTTATATTGATGCACCATTGCTTAAATAAAAATGTGCTACCGGGTCATAGGCACCGCCACCACTATTTTTAAGCTTTAGCAAGTAGTGTGCACAAAGCTTCAGCAAGCATTGTTTCTCGCATCCAACGTTAGTTTTAACTGCTCTGTGCTTTCTAAAATTTCTGCACTAGATTGTTTTATGTTCAGTATGCTCAATAAAGTAATATCTTGGCTTAAACTTTCTTTCAGCCATTTCGTAAAGCCAGGTATTGGAGAAAGCGTTGTGTTTTTATACTTTTAAACTCCTGCGACAGCTTTTCCACAACCCTTTTGATCAAAAAATTACCCAGGCTGATTCCAGACAAACCTGCTTGGGTATTTGATATTGAATAGAATATGGCAGTGCTTGCACTGCTTGGATCACTTGAAGATACCGACTTGTCTAAGAGGTGTTGAATGCTATCTGCAATTTTGTTCACCAATGCAACTTCAACAAAAATTAGAGGTTCGTTTGGTATTTTGTAATGAAAGAAAGCAAAACAGAGACGATCAGAATCAAGCCTGTTTTTTTAGTCACCCCAAGAAGAAATCTTATGCACAGCTTCATATTTTATAAGTTTTTCTAACAAGGACGCAGGTGAATCCCAGGTAATTTGACGAAGATCGAGTAGATCAACGTCAACCCAGGAGAGAAGTATGCTTTTCAGTTCATTTTCTAGCCGATTGAGCTCTTTATATTGGTTTTTTAACATAAGCACGTCACAACGCATATCGACAATAAACTTAAGGCCTTCCGGCAAAGAAATAAATTGCTTCAATATTATAGAGCGTGGTGATTCAAGAACTTTTATCAAGTCCTGTTCAAATTTTTAGTTTAATTCGGGATTCTGATTTTCCCTATATTCTTTTATTTTTCATCTATTTCCGCTTTATTCAGACTAAATTTTTCTGCCAGGGTTTGCAGAAATTTTATATTACCTTTCTCTGATAAACATAAATACAGATTACCAAAAGATACGGTGTTCTTACGTGCTGAAACCTACCCTCCCTTTGGGTACAAGCACTCATTCATCTTTAAGACTAAGCTGTCGATATCGCGTCTATTACTTAAATCGTGGCCAATATTGCCAATCCACGATCTTACAGCATCTGCAACCCCACCAAATATCTTAAAAAAGCCACCTACTGCTTTCTTATCTTCAACTTGCGCTACATTGTCCCTCATCAGTATCCTATGGCCAAGCAGTTTCGGGACTTAAGGATATACTACTGACCCCCCAATAACCCATGGCAGGATACGCCTTTATGTGGTGTACTTATCCATAACATGATATAATCGATGTTTAAGGATACGTTTTAATATACAAGCCTTAGTCACTATCAGGGCCCGGATTTTGCGGTGATTTTCGCGTGTGTAATCGGTGATTTTTTCGGTGATAAAAATAGTGAAAAACGGTGATTTTTTCGGTGATTTATAAATTATATTTACATGTAAAATTTGAC
>NZ_JAAXCS010000091.1:0-5561 GCF_013309895.1 Wolbachia endosymbiont of Atemnus politus
GTGCGAATTATGCCAGATATTAAAAGACCACGCATTTTTTACTGCTGTTGGAAAAGGTAACACTAAAGCAGTGGAACTACTTATAGCGTCTGGAGCAAACCCTGAGGCTCAGGAAGCTGGTGGGGAAAAACGCACAGTGTTAGAGATGGCTATAGAAGAAGGTAATGAAAAAATTGTTGCGTTTCTCATATCTACAATAAGCAAGAAACAAGAAAAGCAAAAAGCACCTCATATAGAAACAAATAGTACATCCAACAGCGGTAACAGAAGTGTTGGTAATAAACCTGCAGCAACAGAGCCTCCGGTTAGCCTTAATAATAATGACTTACTAAATCACAACAGAAGCAGTAGACCTACGGCAACAGTTTCTCCAATCAGCACCAATAGTGACAATCGCAATCACGACAATGAAATACCTGTAGTAACAGAGGAAATAAATAATGGTCAAGCTGCCATGCCAAGCAATGAAAAAGAAACTAAATATAAAGAAAGCAAGGAGAATTTTCATACCTCATTAAGGAATGATGTTATTGGAGTGGTTATTACAGGGTTATTCATTGCTGCTGCTGTGATGGTTCCACCTGTAGCTAGCGCTGTAGCCTGCGGTATCCTGGCTGCTTTGGTTGCGATAGCCACCGGATTACATGCAAAAAATTCTACATTGCCAAGTTATAGGGAGATGAGAGAAAATAGAGTTACTGAATTCCAGCGTCACGCGCTACCCTCTGATGGGCTCAAACGTTCATGAGTAGCTGATACTGCCACTATACTTACCCAGAAAGCTTAACACTAAACTGTGCTGCCACTAACTTTGCAATCGGTACTCTATAGGGTGAGCATGAAACATAATCCACCCCTGATTCGATGAGAAACTCTATAGATTTTGGATCTGCTCCATGCTCTCCACATATACCCAGTTTTATTTCTTTTCGGGTTTTTTTGCCTCTTTCAATGGCTATCTTGATTAACTCCCCTACCCCTTCGATGTCCAGCACTTCAAATGGGTTGTTTTCGAATATGTTGCTTTCCTTATAAGAATCGAGGAAATTAACTGAATCATCTCTTGAAAGTCCCATGGTTGTTTGCGTTAAATCATTAGTGCCAAAACTAAAAAACTCTGCATGTTTTGCTAACTTATCAGCAATCAGTGCCGCTCGTGGCAGTTCTATCATCGTTCCAATTGAATAAGCCTTGTCTGATGTCATTCCAGCGCGTGACGCTGGAATCTGCGTCTGTGAGATAACAGAGGATTCTTTCTTTGCTAGCTCGCATATCAGAATAAATTCTTTCTCACTCATGATAAAAGGAATCATGATTTCAGGCTCCACTTCTATCTTCTTTTCTTTCTTTAATTCACTTGCAGCACTAAGTATTGCCCTAACCTGCATGCTATATATTTCAGGATGAGAAATAGCAAGTCTACAACCTCGATGACCAAGCATTGGGTTCTTTTCTGATAACTGTGCTATTTTATTTTTTACTGATTCAACTGACTTACTAAGCGATTTGGCGATTTTTTCTATAGTAGACTGATTATTGGGTAAAAATTCATGCAAAGGTGGATCAAGCAACCGTATAGTGACTTCCCTGCCCTCCATAATAGAAAATATTTCTTTGAAATCAGACTTTTGCATTTCTTCCAGTTTAATGAGCGCATTTGCCCTTTCATTTTCATCGTCAGCTATTATCAACTTTTGAATGAATTCGATTCTATCACTAGCGAAAAACATATGTTCTGTGCGACATAAGCCTATACCTTCTGCACCGAATTCTTTTGCAATTTTTGCGTCTTTTGGAGTATCAGCGTTCGCTCTCACTTTGATCGTTTTGATTTCATCTATCCAGTTGATTATCGTTTTGAATTCTTGCGATAATTCAGGTGAAATTGTAGGGAGAATACCAAGCATAACCTCCCCTGTTCCTCCGTTGATGGTAATTGGTTCACCTTTATTTACTTTTGTATCCCCTACAGAAAAGAAAATTCCATCTTTATCGATATAAAGTCCACTTACACTGCAAATGCATGGTTTACCCATTCCTCTTGTAACAACAGCAGCATGTGAAGTCATCCCTCCCCGTGCTGTTACTATGCCACTTGCAGCATTCATTCCATTAATATCTTCAGGACTCGTTTCTGACCTTACTAAAATCACTTTTTTGCCCTGCTCTGCAGCTTTTTCAGCATCACTTGCACTAAACACTACATATCCAGAAGCAACCCCTGGAGAAGCCGGCAGTCCCTTCCCTATTACTTCTTGATCGCTTTTAACATCAAGAACCGGATGCAATAAACTATCAAAAGTTTTTGGATCAATTCTCAATGTTCCTTCTTCTTTTGTAATCGTTCCTTCGCTTGCCATATCAACTATTATACGAATGGTAGCTTCAGCCGTGCGTTTACCGGATCTAGTTTGCAAAATCCACAATTTTCCGTCCTGCACAGTAAATTCGACATCCTGCATATCTTTATAATGCGCTTCAAGTTTTTTACATACATCGCACAATTCGCGGTACACGCCTGGCATCAATTTTTCCATGGTGTTCTCTTGTTCCCCATTAACTGGCATAGGGGTATAAACACCAGAGACCACATCCTCGCCCTGAGCATTGACCAAAAACTCACCAAAGAACTTTTTTTCCCCAGTTGAAGGATTACGTGTAAATATTACACCGGTCGCAGAATTATCGTTTAGATTACCAAAAACCATTGCTTGTACATTGACTGCAGTTCCAATGTATTCAGAAATACCATGTATTTTCCTATAGGAAACAGCTCTGTCATTCTGCCAGGAGGAAAATACTGCATTCACTGAGCTGAGAAACTGCTCTTCAACGTTTTGCGGAAAATGTTTTGCAGTTTTTTCGTATACTATCTTTTTGAAATCGTCAACGATCTTTTTTAAGACATCAACATCAAGATCAGCTAAACTTTTTGCTCCATTTTTTTGCTGTTTATTATCAATAACATCTTGAAACAGGTGGTGGTCAAGCTGCAGCACAACACTTGAGTACATCATAATGAAACGGCAGTAGCTATCATAAGCAAAACGCTCTCCACTTTTTTTTGCAAGGCCAACAACGGTTGCATCATTTAGACCAACATTTAAAATCGTATCGAGCATGCCCGGCATTGAACTCACACTACCAGAGCGTATGGAAATCAGTAATGGATTATTTGAATCCCCAAATTTGCAGCTGATATCGTTCTCGAGCATTGCCATGTATCTTTTGATTTCGCTACGTAGATTGTCAGACAACCCATTACCTTGCTTACAAGCAGAGGTGGAGATTGTAAAGCCAGGTGGAACGGGAATACCGACATTGCACATTTCTGCTAAATTTGCCCCTTTTCCTCCCAGCAGATTTTTCATTTCTGCATTGCCTTCACACTTGTTCTTGCTAAAGTAATATATTAACTTTTCTCCCATTGCTTTCTCCGGACTTTCGCTAACAAACACATTATACATATGATTCCAATAAACTCGTCAGGAATTGAAATTCTAGAATAATAAATTTTGTAAAATTTGGCAACAGCGTTTCTTATGGTAATAAGTAAAGTCAAACGATGAATTATTATCAATAAGAATATATAATATCTAGAGATATTTTAAAAATTTTTTTATGGCTTTTTCTAACTTGGAAAATGAGTGTGTAGCTCAGGCTACATGTTTTTAGTAGATTTATAAAGCGCAAATATCAACATCTTACCTTGAGTTATTCATTTTAAGCTTTAAGATCAAAACCTTCGCTTCTGTATTACTAAGCGAACCACCATAAGTAACTGCTTTTAGGTAAAATTTTCTTCCTGGCTGCACTTCAAAAGATATTATTGAATCATCAAGCAGAACAAGTTTTTCACCTGCGGTGTGTTCATATTCTTTAGTGCCTTCTTGCCCTCTGATTAGGTTACCAAGTTTATATTTATTTTTATCTATAAGTTTGGCACTGTGGAATTTTATCACTTCTTTCCCAACTAGTATTGAATTTGAATTCGCAATTGGACTCATGAACTTACCAAAACGCAACACTACTGTAATTTCCTCATTGGTAGATTCCATTACATATCCGTAAGTAGATTGCTTACTTGTGCTCGCAATAGGTTTATAATCCTTATCATCGTACGAAATAAAAAGCGTTGCTCCTTTCCAATTCTCTTCTTCACCAGCTAAAGTAAAGCTTGCAATATTGCCTTTAATATGCAGTAAATCAATCATTTCAACGACAGTTTTACTGATGTGAGAAGCAGGGTGTTCTTTAAGCATAAGTGATCTTGTTGAAGGGAAAGAAAGTTTATATATAGAGCAGTCATAACCAACCCCAATTATTTGAATGGACATGCTTGCAAATTTTGTTTTTATAATTCTCATCGTATGCTTTTTCTCGCCATCTGAAATTGTTATGACATCGCTTGGCGCAAGCCACGCATATTTTATCGGCAGCTTAAAATTGTATATATTTCTCTCTTGCCACGAAGAATAAAGTAAAACTTCAGCTATATTTTGCGCTTTCCCTTCCTCCATGATTAGTGGTATTTCAACCGTTGCAGCATTGCCCTGCTTTGGCAGCTCAGCATATTTCACGTCAATTGGATAACCAAAGTTGCGGTTAAAATAGATAACGTTGATTTTACTGTTTAAATCTAGCTGACTAAGCTGCATTGGCTTTGAGTTGTAATTGAAAACAATTTCATCAACTGGTATTTCAGTCGTAACTCCCCTGCCCTTCTGGACGAACTTTAGCTTAGAGTCCTGCTCAACTACATCAAAAAAATAGCAACTTTGCAGCATTTTAATAATTGAACGTACGGGTTGCTGATCGTTTATCACATACCCAGACAATAACCCTTTGACGTTGCTTGTATCGAACTGATCGCTTTTTAAACCCGCCTTTTGCAATAGATCAGACAAAACATCAGAAATATTAAGCTGCGAAATTTTTCCCTGAACCCAGTGCCCTGTTTGCCAATTATGGCAGTCAGCCCACATATCACATAAATTGGGAAAATAAGGAAATGGTCTTGCATCCCATGCCCAAAGAAACATTTTCTCCACCATTTCTGAATTTTGCCACTTTTTTAGTGTTCCTTCGATCGCAATTTTCTGCGAAAGAAAGTTCACCTCTCCATTTGAATATCGCGGATATTTACTCTCTATACTACCTTTATCAACAAATACATTTGGCTCATTAGTGCAACCGTTCATACTGGGGAATCCATACTCGGTAAACCATATTTTTTTCATTTTTGGTTGCCATTTTGTTTTACTACCATCAGGATTTACATGAGTCTCACTCCACCATTTTTTTATGTTTTTCCACGCATACCTGCTGTTGTTATACTTTACTCTTTCAGGTTTACTCTTTGAATAATCATAGAAATAATCATACCCCACTCCACTGCTCCAACCATCGATTACATCTTCTGCGGAATAGCCAAAAGGAGGCTCTGGACCATCAGTCAGCGGAAAATAAGCATCTATGCCAACAACGTCGATGTACTCTGAAGACCAAAGCTCATCCATATTATAGCAACCATCATATGAATAGACTTCTTTCAAAATTCA
>NZ_JAAXCS010000092.1:0-5439 GCF_013309895.1 Wolbachia endosymbiont of Atemnus politus
CAAATATCAACGTAAGTTTTGATAAATTTAATTGTGATTAAACATCGCTCAAAAATTACGTTAATCGTTTAATTGAATATTTTAAATGTTTTGAAATAAAAGAAGAAAAGAAAAAGCCTATTTTAATTACGCTAATTGGTGCGAAAACTTATGATATTTTGATTGATTTAATTGCACCAAAAATATTAGATGACTTAACTTTTGATCAAATAATACAAATATTAATAGATCATTTTGATCCAATTCCTAATATAATTTATGAAAGATTTATTTTGCATAAAATTAAGCAAGACATGAATGAAAATATTAAAGATTTTGTTGTAAGGCTAAAGCGACAAGCAGCTAAATGTTGTTATGGAGCTCAATTAAATGAACAACTACGTGATTTGTTTGTGGTTGGACTTAACAATGATCAATTGATAAGAAGATTATTGTCTGAGAAAGATTTAAAATTTGAATCAGCAATTGATATTGCTCAAATGTTTGAATCTACAGCAAAGGAAACTTTAAATATTAAAAATAAAGCTGTGGACAAAATTAAAACTTTTAAAAACCCAAATATAGAAAAGGCTAAATTTAATAAATGCAGACATTGTGGTAAAAGTAACCATATCTCAGAAAAATGTTTTTTCAGAGAAGGTACCTGCAAATTGTGTCACGAAAAAGGTCACATTTCAACAGTCTGCCGGTATAAGAAGCCAACTGAAAGAAATAAAAATACAGAAATGCATTTTAAGCAAAACCCACCAAAACTTAAAGAATTAACCATAAATGCAGTTTCCCAATCACCAAAAATTACTACAGATGTCCTGGTGGAAAATCAAAATATCAAATTTGAAGTAGACTCAGGTGCTGAAATAACAGTAATACCCTTTAACTTGTACAGTAAATTCTTTCAAAAGTGCTCTTTAGAAAAATATGACATAACTATAAATGGTTTTGGAGGACAAAATATTGAAATTAAAGGAAAATGCAATGTCAGAGTTCTTAAAGACCAAATTTCAAAAACTCTTGAACTGGTATTGACAAAGCATAATCATGGAATCCCACGTTTAGGAAGAAATTGGATGCAAGAATTAAACATGCTTATGCGGCGGTTATAAGATTTATTTTACCGCGGTGTTTTTGATTGTCGCGGTAAGCAATTACCTAAATTTCTCAAATGCCCGATTTTTCTCGTGTTTTCGCTACCTGCATCATTCAATCTTCTGATGAACTTTTGGTATTGTGCTCAGTATCTCTGTCTTCTTCGTTCTACCCGCCAGTATCGACATTAATATTTCTTGCGCTTGTTTTGCATTTACACCTTGCTCAATAAATTCCCCTATCTTCTCTGGCATCTTTGATAAATTATATAATCTTATTATCCCCAGAACCTCATTGCGGCATATTTCATGCTTTGATTCCTCCATTAACTCATCCGCATCGATCTTATAGTTATTACTCCTATTATTTCTCCTATCTATAAATTCTGAATAGGTTGTTATTCCATCAGCAATTCCTATTTCTATTGCTTTCTTACCAAAATATAGTCCTGCTTCCGTTGATTGGATTTTTCAGTTGAAAGATTTCGGTTTTTTGCTATTAGCTCCACTAACATCTCATATAACCGGTCTACTTCTTTTTATAAGTTCCCCAGGCTTTCAGGCGTTATTGGCTCATGCGGATTTAAGTCGTTTTTTCGATTCCCCGCATATACTGTCGTATATTTTATTCATTGTTTTTCATCAAATTCACTTTGGTCTAAAATAGACTTTATGGAGTACACAAGATCATGTAAAGGTGAAAATGTATCAAATTTTGTAGATTATGTAATAGAAAAATCAGTAAGTTAGGTGAAAAATCCTAAAGTTGCCAGTGACATAATATGTAAGCTGGTATCTCAAGAGGAGCAGTATTTTAGTAATAAAATTGGTAGTTGTGTAGTTGATGAACTGGAATCAGAATTTGAGGACCACAAATCTAATATGATAAAAGCTCGTGAAGATTATATTAGAAATGCTTATAAGTTTATTGAAGTTGCGAAAAGTGCGACCAATAGTGAGCTCAATGATGTAAGAATAGATAACTCTACTTTCTAATTGGATATTCGGAAGATAGCACGATAGATGTCAAAAAGTTACAGATGGAGCAAAGAATCTAGGACTAACTCAGGGAGAAATAGAATATGGACGAGATGTAATAAAGATTGGTAAAAATGAGGTAGAAATTGTAACGGTAAATGGTATAAGGAATTATACACTAACCTTATAGATGGAAGTGATATAGTATTAACTTTCTATACCAATCAGGGGGAATTGGAAGTTAGATTATACCCTAATGAGAAAAATAAAGACTTTATAAGGGTAGAGGTACAAGATCAAGAGATGTGAAAAAATTTAAAAGATTGTAAATAAGAAATAGGAAAAAATTGCCGATTTGGAGGATTATCAGTTAATCATGTCATAAGACAAGGGTTTTTTACCAAACATGGGATGCATGCTGAAGCAGTGAGTTTATATAAAAAAGTTCCAGAAACAGCAATAGATAACATATCAGTCAATGAAGCACAAGAAGTAAGGTGCCCGTGAAATTCCTTGACAACCCCCTTCAATCTCATTATAATGACAATGAAGCTATTTTATTTAACTTCGCAATCTCGCCAGCAGATTAAATGACAGGATTATAACGATATTGGCGTCTTATTTTTTAATTTTTGCACTATGTGCACCTTACGTCTTTATAAAGTTCACCTAGATTTCTAGGTTTTTGCCTATATAAGCTGAAGCGCGCTTATGAGTCGTTTAAGACAGTATAGTACGCCGATTTGAAGTATTAGAGAGTGGGCAGCTTCTAACACGGGATTCTCTTGCCTTTTTTCTGCTTTTGTAAATTTTTTAAACATTAAAGCTAAGGTTAGTTGTAGTTTAAAAGCAGCTAAATTGCAGCGTTTAAGGCTAAAAAGATGCCAATGTTTTTGAACAGATATTGACCAGGGCTTCTTTTGCCTTTTTTTCGATTTAGTAATTTCTTAAATTTTTATAGTTGCAATTTATGAATCCATAAAAGGTGTCATTCCAGCCCAGATCACACAATAGGTTTGGTAAAACAACTATCAAAATATTATTTTTTTGATAAAAAGAACTGGATCCCAGTGTCACGCACTGGGATGACACCATTGGGAGCTACTTGGATGACAACAAAGGAGCCTTCTTTAAAGAGTAAATGAGATCCCAGCGTCACGCGCTAGGATGACAAAAAAGGAGATACTGGGATGACAGGAGAGGAGGACTGGCCGAATTAAATGACAAGAAAATGGCTGCTTGGATGACACCCTTAACCTTGTCATTACAGCGCGTGACGCTGGAAACCAGATCATACAAATGAATGTGGTAAAACAACTATCAAAATATAATTTTTTGATAAAAAGAACTGGATCCCAGTGTCACGCACTGGGATGACACCATTGGGGGGCTACTTGGATGACTCCGAATTAGATGGCAAACAGGGGAGGGCTGGGATGACAGGAAATAGGGCTACTTGGATGACAAGAAGAGGGTTAGTGACTCATGGAAAGGTGGTAAAGAGTGAAAAATATGAACTGGTAGACCAGTTCAGAAAAATGTCAAGTGAAGAAATTAAACATATTACACAATCAGCACAAAATTATATTATGTTGATGAAGGAGTATAAAAGTTAAAAGCACACACATTATCACGTTAATCCTGCAACACTTTGATTTCACTAATGGAAAGACCAGTAAACTTTATAATAGTGTCAACATCAACGTTATTAGCCAACATTGCTTTCGCAACTTCAATTTTTCCTTCTTCTCTACCTTCTTTTCTACCTTCTTCCTACCTTCCTCTTTACCAATCTTGATGCCTTTTTCAGTGGCATCATCAATTTTTTTTAGCGAGGACAGCCTTCTCATCACGAATACGCTTTATTTCTTGTTCATATGCTATGAACTCCTATTCTGACCAGTTGAATCTGTTCAGCTCTTCATATGCTTTTTTGATTATTACGTCGCTTCCTATTATTTTTTCCAATTCCTTTTCACTGGTTTCATCTGCATGCTTGAAGAAGTAGACCCATTTTTCAACTATACATTCCAATTGATCTTCCTTCGTCTTGGGAAATTTTGGCAACTCAATAAAATGTAAAATAAAAATCTTTTAAATCGTGTTCATTGGTATCCTCATCTCGAATAGTATGCTTTGATTTATATTCAGACTTATCAGGGAATAGAATACAATCTGCTATAGCAATAAAGATAATTTCTTTAAGGCCTTCATATTGATCATATTATTAGCCTGTCTTGAATACGCCTTAGCTGCATAATATTGAGCACGTTTCTCGAAACCTTTAGTTTGAGCAACTGGCATTTCAACGATCACTTGCGCCCCATTTTCATCTCTACAGAGAACATCAACAATACTTTGTTTTTTAGAGGTAATTTCAGCATCGATAATAGTGCTGAGGAATACTATTTCTTTTATTTCATTCTTGCCAGTAAAGCCCAAGATATCGATGAGAAAATGAATGAGGATATCTTTATTTTTTTCAGTACCAAAGATGCGCCGAAAGGCTACATCGTTTTTGGGATCTAAAAATTTTGAAAAAGCCACAACTATAGTGCTTAAAAATATTAATATTTATACACTATTATTGATATTTATTCAACTATATTTTAGTTCTCAACAAACTGTGTTATTAAGCTTTCACCCGCATTTACTTGTGGTTTTTGTGTTTCATCCACTTTAGTACTAGGTTTTAACACGTAGCATGTAATACCACCAACTGCCAGTGCAGATGCTACTGCTATACCAATTTGTCACCAATATCTCTAGCTTAACTGTATGTTCAAGTGCAGTAAATGTTACCAGCCCAGCAGCAAGACCAACACCAACAGTGGCACTATACCTTGCTCCATTGCTTTGTTTTGGTTGCTCAGTTGGTTGTTTTTTAGTTTCTAGTTCTTTATTCTTCTGCTGTAACTGCTGAACTTTTTTCTATTTAGTTTCCAATTCTTTCTTTAGTTTGTTAACTTCAGCATTTGACTGTTGTTGTTGTTTTAGTTGTACTATTTCATTCCCTTTAGCTGTTAAGCTTCCCTTTAACTTTGTAACTTCACCATTCAGTTTTCCTATATTCTTCTCTTTATTTTGTAACTGCTGCTGTAAGTTCGCAACTTCCTTATTGAGCTTACTTGCATTTATTATGCTCTTTAACTTGCTCTTAATTTTGGTGGGCTCTCAGCAGGTTCGCCGTTAAAGGCAAAAAATTTTAAATGTTAGCCTGATACCTCCTATTCTGAAGTTGAGATGAGGATTGTGAAACTTTTTTCCTTCTTTCACGCTGACGGAATTCAGAGGAAAGTCCTGTCTCACAGTCTGGCCAAAAACAACGATGCCGATCATCTCCTCGAAGAAAAGCAAGTATAATCAACATGAAGGC
>NZ_JAAXCS010000093.1:0-5194 GCF_013309895.1 Wolbachia endosymbiont of Atemnus politus
CAACAGGACCAACAACTGGAATAGCAAAAGCAGCAACTGTGAGCGCCATTCTCCACGGTACGTAATCTAGTATTTTACTTCCTAAGCTAGTTTTTTCATCTTTTTTTTCAGTTTTCGCAACCATTTTCAACCTCACTTGCTATTATATACTAACCATAATAAAGCCAGAGTATTAATTATCAGTTAATACCAATTTTAATGCAACATCTAAGTTAAAACGCAATAGATTAATTGAAAAAAGGTAAGTAGAATAGTTTGTTGTACGTTAAAAGAAACTATGAGCAATAATTTGCTAAGCGTGCGGGATCTCACAATCAGTGATGTAGAAAATATAATTAAGTTAGCTAGTCAATATCTGAAAAATGAAGCTGTAAATGGTCATATCTTAGAAAACAAGATTGTGATAAACTTATTCTTTGAGGACTCAACGCGTACGCTCGCATCCTTTGAAATAGCGGCAAAAAGCCTTGGAGTGAATGTTGTAACCTTGCCAATAAAATCTTCTTCTATTAATAAAGGGGAAAATTTGAAGGATATGATAAAAACATTAAATGCAATGAGTCCTGACTACATAATAATCAGGCAAAAAAACAGTGGCATTGTTAATATGCTAGCTCAGCATATTAACTGTTCACTAATTAATGCAGGTGATGGAAGCAGTGAACACCCAACTCAAGCCCTTGCTGACTATTTTGTAATCAGCAGTCATAAAAAGCAAATAAAGAACCTTAAAATTGTAATATGTGGAGATATTTTGCACAGCAGAGTTGCAAGATCAAATATAAGATTACTAAAAATGTTTGGAGCGAAAATATGCTTGATTGCACCGCCAACTTTGATTTGTAGGCATTTTCCTGAGGTGGATTCAGTCCACTATTCATTAATTGAAGGTATAAAGGATGCGGATGTAATTATGCTTCTGAGGTTACAGAAAGAGCGCATGAATAATGGTTGTTTTATTCCTTCAGAGAGAGAATACTTTCATTTGTATGGGCTTGATTCACAGAAGTTATCGTACGCAAAACCAGATGCGATTGTTATGCACCCAGGACCAATAAACAGAGGGATTGAGATCAGCAGTGATATAGCAGATTGTGTTATTTTACAGCAGGTAGAATTCGGATTGGCAATACGCAAGGCAGTGCTATATTATTTGCTAATAGCAAAAAAATGTGTAA
The DNA here is from genome assembly GCF_013309895.1 of Wolbachia endosymbiont of Atemnus politus. NCBI lineage: Bacteria > Pseudomonadati > Pseudomonadota > Alphaproteobacteria > Rickettsiales > Anaplasmataceae > Wolbachia > Wolbachia endosymbiont of Atemnus politus. Next base: position 1,179 of record NZ_JAAXCS010000093.1, read on the forward strand.
TTCTGTAAAACTTATACTCAGTTTAGTATAATAACCTCACACACACGAGGAGTTGCTGCTTGGATGCAGCAACTCTTTATGTGTTTGTTAGATCAAGCTGTGATCATGGTTGTGATAGTTATCACCTGAACAATCAAACATCTGACCTCCTAAGCCGTTTATTAGATAAAGGTCATATTCACTATGTTGATCTGACAGTGTAATACTATCTTGTGTTTCTAAACTGAAACCGCTTGAGTCTGACAGCAATTCATAATTTGGATTATCTATTTTACCAATGCTGCTTATTACTCTGCCATTATCATTAGATATAGCCAAGCTATAACTGTCGCCATCTTTCATTATTTTGATGGATACCTTATCTTCAGGTAACACTATAAGTTTCTTCGTATCACTATCGTGAATTACGAATTTACCATCTTTAAAGTAATACTTACCTTCCGGCAAAGCACCAACCTTATAATTTGATTCATGCAGTTTGTTCCAGAACTTTAACACAGATTGCTTTTCCGCTCCTTCGGCTCTGTCATGCAGGGCTTTCATATCATAATAATCTATAGCCACATTTGCCTTATGCTTTCCTTCTGAATCTCGATTATAGTCCTTCTCTATTTTCAAGATTGTGTCTTTCAATACTATCTGCTCCTGCTCTTCTTCCTCCACAAAAGCTGATCTTTTTGTTCTTGCTAGACTTTGCAACGGAGTTGGCTGATCAGGTTGTATGTCACTTTCTCTATTGACACTTGATTTATCTTCACTTTGCTCTTTTGGACTTTCAGCTTTTGTGTATATTCTCTGATAGTCCGTGTAGCCTCTATTAGTATCACCGATATCGCCATTACCTTGATCGAAAGTTATTTTCCTACTTCCATTGCCCATATCCTCAATTTCAACTTGAGGAGAAACAGATGCTAGGAAATCATTATAACTATAGTTATAATCAGCAGAAAAGAATATTTTACCTTTGAAATTATGAAAGTTATTAGATAACATTTCAATTTCTTCATCACCATCAAACAATTTCACTTTGGTAAAATATGTTTGATCTTTTATTCTAACTATTTCACCACTTGAGCTTCTTTGTATGTGGTAATCATTTGGATCATGTTTAATGGCAAAAAGTTTACCAGGGACATATTTCTCTAAGTTTATAAGGCCCACATTTACATGTTTATGAGAATAATCTCTCTTTTCATATTCATGTGCAAATACTGGGTCAATATATTTGTATTCGTCTGGTATGCCACTGTATTCTCTTCCTTCAGAATCAGACGGTGCTAATTTATATTGTCCATCTTTTTCCACTAATTTTAGGTGAGTAACACTGCTTGGCAATTGGAACCTTACGTTTTTTCCATGATCATGAATGAGTAAGTTACTTTCATTTGTAACTTCACCTCTATCATTTTTTACCTCTTCAGTAATATAGAAGCCCATACTTTTGAATGCATGTAGATTTTCGCCTCCTCGTTTTGCAAACGCTTCGTACACGTCGTCGTCTGTTCTGTCAGTTCCTTTATTATCCAGTAAATTTCCTTTTTCCACAATTACTCCACTTTTTCTCTGCTCATCAGAATATTTAGCATGCTCTGAATCCTGATGACGCAAAATTTGGGTGCCTCTGAGGAGTAGAGGATCCAAATTCTCTTGAATGTGTCCAGTACTAGGATGCAACAATTCATTTTCATGTAAATGTGCTTCATTATAATATTCATCACGTTCAACCGTTCTGCCATCTATTAAAGAAGCTTTGTAATGATCGCCTTCTTTTGTAACTGCCATATAAGCACCACCATCATATTGAGTATTCAAGTTATGTAATATATCTTCAAAAACAAAAGTTTCTTTAGTTTGACCTTTAACTTGCTTAAAGAATCCTGATTCACTCGATAATTCTCCAAGTTTTGTATTTCCATCATATATGGACAGTGCACCCATATCTCCGTGACCAAGAGCTTGTATAGAGAGAACCTTACCTTCTTCTAGATCAGTATTAGTACCTCTTATTAAGTTTGGATTGATATTGATCATCTCTTCTAACATCTTTTCTGCATCGATGTCTTTGGTTTCCTTGACTTGCTTTAAACCAATGTCTATCATTTCATCAAGCAAGGAATTTTCTAATTTCTGATATTTAGAAGGAATCGCATGATATTTCTCTAAATATTCTTTATAAGAAATCTTCCCTTCACCAAGTTCTCTAGATATATTAGAATATTCATCCTGCTTTTTCTTATGTAGGCCTTTCAATGCATCATTGTAAGTTTTCTCTAAATTCTCATCATACTTTGATAGCATCCTGAAAGCTTGCGTTTTATATTCTAGACTGTTTTGGTACTCGTTACCTTGTTGGTCAGAATAAGTTAGTTTAGTTTGTCCGTCAGGAGTTTTTATTACTTTTAAGAAGTGATATTCCTTTGATATATCGAGATTATCATTTGTTGCTCTATTAACAGCGCGAGCAACATTATGAAATGCAACATGTTCTACAGCAGAAAAACTTCCAACGTTTTCTCCATCTATTTTTTTTATGTTTGCTTTATAGTAGTCTACATTTTTAATTTCTCCACCCACTATTTCTTGACCAGTTGCTATAAAATCTCCTTTTGTGACTTGCAGCGCATTGATTTTCTCCATTGCAGTGTCTGTATTATTTTCAGCAAGCCAGCCCTTGAAAGCGTCATCTTGATCTTTTATGCGATTCATAGGGCTTCTTATATCAGATAGATTACTTTGATAATTCCCCTCTAGCATAGGATCTTTTCTCTGTAGGTATGAGTGAGCTACTTCATAAACCTCACTACTCACTTTATTGTTCTCTAAATATTCTAACTCTAAAATTCCACTTAACCTTTTTTCTCCAATCTCACTCTTAACACTATCTGGAACATCTGCTTTAGAAAGCCAGTTTTTAAAGTCATCATCGTAGTTTTTTACTTGACTTATAAGGTTTGCTAACTTATACATATTACCTAGAAGGTTTTTCAGAAGATCAGAATTTGCCTCTTGTAAATACATTACCAGCGCATGACCAGTTCTATAAACAAGACTATTCTCTTCATCATTGGCTGAGTATTTTGATTCTAAGATTTTACTTAAATCCAAACTTGCAGCTTCAGTTCTGTCAATGCTCGATCCTTGGGCATTGAACTTGTGGTCTGAGTGGTGTTCAAAATAATCTGCAATTCCCTCCATTAATACTGTAGGTAAGGACTTGCCTCCTGTAGCAAAGTAAGTTAACCCATGTGCAAATTCATGCTTAAGATTATGAACACCACCTTGCTGATAGACGTACATTTCAGCAAAAACATCACCATTTCCTCTATAATAAGCTTTACCACCTTCATCTCCAAGACCAAATCCAAAAGCATTGCTTCCACTATTGTTCCCGCCAAGGTGAGTGTAATCATCCTTATCGTCGAACACATAAATCTTGAATGTTTGTTCTGAACCGCCAGGTTCCAACTTAAATGCATCTTTAAAATTAATAGCTGTTTCTCTTATCTCACTTTCAATTTTAGAAACTTTACTTGCTCTTAAATTATGAGAATAAACCTCTACTTTGATATTTAGTTCTTCTATTTCTATAATATGTGGTGAGTTAAATCCCTTACCACCATTGTTGAAATATTCTTCTTTAGTTATATTTTTATTTACTTGTCGATTAATTGTCATAACTTTAACCTCTAATTTGTTAATCCTTCAATATCAAGCATAAAGTAACTTCCCTAAAGAAATCGTAAATTCCCATATCAATATAGTTTATATTTTAGTAAAAAAGTATAGATTGTTGATTTTATATGTAAAATATAGAGTATAGATAAACAACTAGATTTATATTGGATAGAATAACAAGACCTCCTGCGAACCTAAACTTTGGTGTTTTCTATAGTGCTCTTGAATTGCTTTAACTATAAATATTTAAGAAATTTACCAAATAGAAAAAAAGGCAAAGAAACCCCGTGGTGCGAGTTTTGACCCTATAATACTGTAACTTGGCGCTGTAATAATGTGCT
>NZ_JAAXCS010000094.1:0-4946 GCF_013309895.1 Wolbachia endosymbiont of Atemnus politus
GAGCATTATACCTGAAATTGCTGCTATTGGAGTCTGCTATATTATCAGGAGTTGTAGGTAGGTGGCGTAGCAGGATATCTTGTTGATCAATGCACACACCGTAAAATCTTCAGTTGCAGGTCATTGAGATTTCGTATCACTTAACATTAAGAAATTTAAGAGTGCTACAACAAGTCTTTTTTATGCAAGTCATAATGGTTAACTACAAACGTATAGATGTTTTGTCTTATTTTTCTTATTCTTACTAAAAATTGAATATTAGTGAATGAATGAATTAAGAAAGCTAAGCATTACAGAAATGCATGATGGACTCAAACGGAAAGATTTTTCCGTAGTTGAACTTGTAGAGGTGCGCATCAATGCAGTTTAAAATGAGAAACTAAATGCATTTGTAACGAAAAACCCAGAAATAGCAATAAAAGCTGCTAAAGCAGCAGATGAATATTTTTCAAAAGAGAAAGATGGTATAATCCCACCGCTCATGGATATACCAGTTGGTGTGAAAGATTTATTCTGCACGAAAGGAATAAAAACAACAGCATGCTCAAAAATGCTGGGAAATTTCGTTCCGACTTACGAATCTACGCTGTCTGACTTGCTTTTAAAAGGTGGAGCAGCCATGCTCGGTAAACTTAATATGGATGAATTTGCCATGGGCTCCGCAAATACAATTAACTATTTCGGTCCTGTTGAAAATGTATGGACTAGAAAAATGATGGTGAAAAAGTTGTACCCGGTGGATCATCCGGTGGATATGCAGCATCGGTTGCTGGGTTTTTATGCGCTGGAGCGCTCGGAAGTGAAACCGATGGATCTGTACGCCAACCGGCAGCTTATTGTGGAGTAGTTGGAACAAAACCAACATATGGGAGGTGCTCACGTTTAGGTATGATTGCATTTGCAAGTTCTCTGGACCAAGCAGGGATCATTACTCGTTCCCTTTCTGATTCAGCATTAATGCTGGAAACAATCTGTGGCTATGATAGCAAAGATTCAACATCGGGCGAAAAACCATTGCCCAAATTTTCTAATTTTATAAATGCTAATATCAAGGGTAAGCGCATTGGTATACCAAAAGAATATAGAATGGATGGGATTTCAGAAGAAATCGTTCATCATTGGGAAAAAGTTTCTTCCGATTTAAAAGAAAACGGTGCTGAAGTTGTTGATATCACTCTGCCGCACACTAAATATGCAATACCAGTGTATTATCTAATTTGCTCTGCTGAAGTTTCATCTAACCTTGCTCGTTATGATGGCGTGCGTTATGGATTCAGGGCTAATGCCAACACCCTCGAAGAAATGTATTCACTAACAAGAGCAGAAAGGTTTGGAAAAGAGGTAAAAAAAGAAGAATCTTAATTGGTGCTTACGCACTTTCTTCAGGTCACTACAATGAATATTATGAAAAAGCACAATGCATTAGAGCATTAATCAGAAATGATTTTATAAAAGCATTTGAAAAAATAGATTAAATACTTGTTCCTTCTGCTCCAACAGAAGCCTTTGGCTCAAATGAAAAGCCAGATCCGCTAATCATGTTTATCAATGATGTTTTTACCGTACCCGCAAGTTTAGCTGGCCTACCTGCTATCTCCGTTCCTGTTGGTCTTTCTAATGAAGGTTTACCACTTGCTACAAGTAATTGGAAACTACTATGATGAAGCTCGAATATAGAATGTAGCAAGTGTGATAGAGCAAAATTGTGGCAGAATAATTGAACTGAATGTGTCCGCTTAGAGCATTTCTTCACCATGTAGAATGAAGTTAAGAAGTATGGTATAAGATATAATTTAAAATGTACCCAAGCGATATAAGTGATAAAGAATGGAAGAAGATAATAGAGCAATATTTTGAACCTAAAAATACCGGCAGACCAAGAAAACATTGTATTGGAACAGTTATAAACACAATCCGCTATGTGGTGAGAACAGGATGTCAATGGAGACAACTGCCTAAATATTTTCCACCATGGAAAACTGTGTATAGTTGTAATTCGTGCTTGAAAAAAAGCGGAATGTGGCGAGAAATTCATGGCTTTCTAGGCTCTGTGAACAAAAAGAGAAAATAAGGAAAAATGTAGCAAAAACTAGGTAGTTTAACTTAGCTAAAAATAGAGAAACTACCAAATGGCATATTATATAAAAGAAGGAAATTGGAAAAAAATTTTTAGTTTTTTGAAAAGCCTAAAAGGAATACACAGCAATATCGAAGAGAAATTGAGAATATTTGTGGAAGCAGATGGCCAAAAGTGGCTGCCAGTGGAGGTTTATATATGAAAATCTATGCGAATCAGGAAGCTTTAGGACTCAGAAAAGGTGGCTTCACAACAAAAATTCATGCTACTGTTTTGGTAATCCACTGAAATTTGTTCTCACACCAGGTCAGAGGAACGTAATTACACAAAGCTGACTGAAAGTGTCGTTAACACGATTTTAGTAGCTGATAAGGGCTATGACAGCAATGCTTTTGTAGCCAGCCTTGAGAGCAGAAAGTGTGATTCCGCCAAAGAGGAATCGAAAAGTGCAGAGAAACTACGACAAACATCTTTATAAAATTTTATTGAGTGCTTCTTTGGAAAAATCAAGAACTTTAGACGTATTTTTTCTCGATTTGACAAGACTGCTGAGGTTTTTATGGGGTTTTTAAACTTCGTTGTTTCTCTCATATGGCTTCTCTAAAATTTTGTTCACAGAGCTTAGAAACCCATTTATAATAACCACAAGCAGATACACCTGCATAACTCCTGTATTTTATAGCAGTTTCTATATAAAATAATATATTACTCTTTTTGGCTGCCCAGGGCTTTTTTAAAATGTCTCTTTATCTCGTTACTCTTGCTAGTTCTTTGTTTAAATCAAACCTTTCATTGTCATGTAGAGGCACCTTTCCTTTGCCTGAAAATGCTTCTGCTCCAGACATTTTTTGATTATATTTTCTTAAATCGCCACTTATACCCAAATCTCTTGCTATTTTTGAAGAAGGTTGACCTGTTTTAGCTTCCAATTTAAACTCTGTTGTATATTCTCTTCTGTTCCTCATATCAAACACCTCCTTGAAAAAAAGTTTTATCTTACTTCAAAAACATCTTAACTTTCTCTCTACTTTTTCTCGGTAAGGTCAGAGTACCAGATGAATCTGGTGGAAGAATATTCTTCAGTTTTACTAAAGCGTTGAAAAATTGGAAGCATGAGCTACAGATGGAACTGTCTTATGGGAAGCTGTTCCTAAGTTCCAAAGTATGATGGTATAATATATGAGAAGTTACCATCACACTCTGGGACCGTACATCTAAGAACTTCATTTAGTAAAATTAAACTGTTACTTTTGACTTTACCCAGTGGTATAATTTACTTATTTTGCCGTCATGACCGAGCATTCCAGGATTATTTCTATAAAAAGTGTCAATTATGAGCTTTATAGAACCTATGGCAGCAGAAAACACAGGGTTCTTATCATACTCGCCATCAAGACCATTACACGACTCAGGGCCTCCGATACGGACTTGTTTGTTGAACATATAGCTAGCAATTTCCTTCATGCTTGCCAACCGACTAGTACTTCCTGTGATAACTACTTTATTAATTGGGTCCTTCTGCTATTGGAATTGTTCTCTTACCAGTTCAAGTATTTCCTCGACCCTCGGTCTAATGATTTCAACAAGTTCGGACTTGAGCACTTGAGTCGGTTCATCACTCTCACTGTTTTGCACTGTAATATATTCGTTTTCATCTATTGAGGTCACAATAGTGTTACCATACAGTATTTTTTATACATTCTGCATGTTCTATACTTGTGAATAGCCCATAGGCGATATCTCGGGTAATATGAATACCGCCAACTTGAATGCTGCTTGCGTGTATAAGTTTTCCTCTTACATAAAAATTCCAATTGCAGTACACCCACCACCTATATCAACAATAGCGGTTCCCAGCTCTTTTTCATCTTCGCTTAAACAGGAAAGACCTGCAGAATATGAGGATGCAATACAACCAGCCATGTTTATCCCGCCATTATTAGTTATGCAATTTTCAATGTTGATAAGTGCTGGACGCGAAGCAGTAACAACATTAACATCAACAGATAGTCTTTTTCCATACAATCCACTAACCTCCTTTATATCACTCATGTCGTCTAAGTGATACTTAGTGGTATATTGTGAATGATAACATTTTCTTCAATATATTTCTCAAACGTCTGAAAAACTACACGTTTTATATCCCGGTCAGAAATCTCACGTGATTGGCTGCAATGATTTCATTACACACATTAAAAGATGAGATGCCACATCCGGCAATATATCTGGTCTATAGTTTCTTCTGATACTTGCTCGGCTAAACCTACGATTGATGAAATAGAATAATTTGCATGTTTTACATCAGTTATTGATCCACTATTTACGCCCTCTGCAATCTTATAACCTGTTCCTGTTATTTTATAGCTGTAATTGCTGCTGACCATAACAATTAGACAAATAATCGGACAAATAAAAAACGTTTCTCTTTGGTTTTTACTATTACTGCAGAGTACATTAGTTGACCTTATTATATAAATTCATTCGAATTGTAGCTTTCTTTAATAATTTATATTCCTATTAAGAACACAGCAACATTTTAATATACCCCAAATACTGGACAAAGGGTGTGTTATTATGGTATTGGGACACAGTGGGAGGGGATCATCATATAAAAGATGGCCGACTACCATAGGTAAAAAAAAAAAAAAAAAAAAAACAACTTGTTCTATTCCAATTCTATGTATTATTCTTTTTATTTAATACTGCTTTAATATTGATTAAACATATATAAATATATATAATTAATAACCTTTATTATTAATAACAACACATGGTGGCAGCGGTAGAAACTTTTGTAAAATAAACTTGTAATATTAAATATTAAGCAAATGGCGTCTCAATTCCAACCTCCAGAAGAAATTATATTTTC
>NZ_JAAXCS010000095.1:0-4846 GCF_013309895.1 Wolbachia endosymbiont of Atemnus politus
TTGCTCCCAGTACTATCAGGAGTGTTGTTGATATAAAAACCTCGTTACTTTCCATTTTAGCAATAACCGAAAATAAAGGTCTAAGTAACAACCTACCGGTTATAAATATAACGCGATAGCTGCTTGTACCAATGAACCTGCCAGTGAGCTTATTAGACTGTTTCCAGAGTTACCGGTAAGTAAAAGTACTAATACCATTAGTGGTACCACTGCAAAATCTTGCATCAATAGTACTGCTATCGACAACCTACCAACTTGACTTGCTTGAGATCCTTTTTACTGCTGAACCTGTAACACTATTGCTTTGAGGACAATGCAAGCCCACCGCCGATAACTGCTGCCATGTTAGTGTTCACTCCAAAAGCAAGAACAATGTACCATATCGCTACTATGGTAACTATAACTTGAAGGGAACCAAATCCAAATACATGAATATGCATGGCAATGAGACGTTCAAAGGTCAATTCAAGACCTATAATGAACAATAGAAAAACTACGCCGAATTCTGCAAAATTATCCATTGCGTCAGCTGAATGTATCAGATTAAATCCACGAGAACCAATAAACGCGCCTGCAACGAAGTAACCGAGCACTGAGCTGATATTCATTTTCCAAAACGTTATGACTATAAACACAGCGGCGGAGAGTAAAATTATAATATCAAACAAATACTGAGAGCTGTTGTGTATAAAATTTAACCTGTAGAATTAGACCATTTAATTGAGCAACCGATATTTGATTTTTGCTCGGCTGGAGGATTACCGATTTCTGCAATAAATATCATAGCTTGAAATAGATCACTGCTTCCTATTTTATAGTTTTGAATCTTGTTTTTATTTTGCATCGTTAAAACGTCCACTATAGCAAAGGTTTAATTTAGCGTTGAAGCTAAAATAGTCAGGAGTAGAAACAGCATCATACTTTTTAGCTACTTTTTGCGTACTGTCAATCAGATATGGAAATGTAAACCTATTTCCCTTGGCAAAATTAATCATATTTTCAAAGGAGTCCTCTGGATATTCATTTTACATTATTTGGCATTATTGCAACAGTACTTACCTGATAATCTTTTTTATAACATCAACATCGCTCACCAGATTGCTAATAATTGATTGAACGTAAGGACAGTGATTGCATATAAACATTACAATAAGACCATTTTTTCCACGACAGTTACTTAATGTATAGTGTTTATTATCCACTCCAAAAGATTGAAATCCTTTGCAGTAAAGTCAAAACCTACCTTATTCATCGCAACCATAGCTTATATAGATTTGTATATCACATATAACTTATGATATTACCACTTAAATGTCAAATGAATCCTGTATTTAACTATTTGCACATTATTTTTTAGCATCGCAATTGTAGAACTTATGTTTATAACTTTCGAAGGAGTAGAAGGTTCTGGTAAAACAACACAGTCAGAGTTGCTTGCGGGTCATTTTAGGCAAATTCATGGCGAAAATAACTTAATATTGACTTGAGAAACAGGTGGCACTGATTTAGCAGAGAAGGTAAGGGGGATACTTTTAAAGGACAATACTGATCCCATTTCTTAACTTCTGCTGCTCGTCTCAATGAGATATGAACACATGGAAAAATTGATATTATCAGCTCTAGAAAAAGGAAAGATAGTGATTTGCGATCGGTTTATTGATTCAACTATTGCATACCTGGGTATGGGCTTGGAGTTGACTTAGGGCTGATAAAGTTCGAAAAGGATTTCAAGAAATAGCGCTAAGAGAGTCTGATAGGTGCAGTGTTATCACTGAAGTTGAAACTAAAGATAACAATCAAGTATATAGTGAAATTATTAGACTTATGTGCAATTAGAAAATTTCTCTCATAACCTGAATTTTGGTGTTTTTATAATGCTCTTTTTACAAGATATATAAAATAAAGGAGGCCGGGACCGGAATTGAACCAGTATAAAAGAATTTGCAGTCCTCCGCATAAACCATTCAGCCACCCAGTCGTTTTTTATGTATAGATATTCATTATATCTTTTAGCATAGATAAATCATCTTCTTTTTTACGTTGAAAGGTATTGCGCCTAATATTTGAACCATTACCCCCACCATGCTTAGTTTCTTTTGCCTCATTGCATATATCATCCGCCGATTTTGACTCGCCACCAGAAAAACTACTACTCTTTTTCCTGCAAAGCAATATTTTTTGACGTATTCAATTCTTTTGGACAATAACTCAATATTTTACGGCTTCTATTTTTTCTTTTTCTAAGTTGATTAGTTGGAAGTTTTACTTTTATTATGTTGGCACCGAGAAAAGCTGCTATATGTGCAGCATAGGAAATAACATCAACTGCTGTTTCACCTTCTTTGGAAATTCCTTCACCACGTGGATAAGACCACATCACTACTGCAAGTCCACAAGACTTAGTCTCAGCTATGATTTCACGGGCTTCTTCTATCATATCGAAACACTTCACAGAACCAGGATATACAGTAAACCCAACAGCTATGCAGCCCAAACGCAGCGCGTCTTTCACAGAGGCAGTAATTTCCTGATCATAATTTAGACCTTTCGAATGCAAAGAGTTGGAACTATTAAATTTCAAAATAAGTGGCAGCATTCCAGCATAAGTTGAAGCACCAGCTTTGATCATACCAAGCGGAGCAGCTTATGCACTTACTCCTAAATCAACCGCAAGCTGAAAATGATAATGTGGATCGTAAGCATCAGGGCTAACTTCAAAGCTTTTTATTGGGCCGTGTTCAAATCCTTGGTCACTGGGAGAATGACTAATTTGCCAGTTCCACCAAGTTTTCCATGCATGAGAATACGAGTTATGTTTGCTTTTACCCGAGGACTTTCACTTTCGTAGTAACTTTGGATCTGTCTTACTTTTTTCAGTTATTGTCACTATAACCAAAATTAAATTTAAGTTGTAAATTGTAACAAGATAAAGCTCAATACAAGAATTTTAAGTTACATCAAAAGCAATTTTATTTTCTTGTTTACTCATATAAATCCTTAATTTCTTTCCTTTAGTTAGTCGGCGATTTAGTATTTCTTCAGCTAAGTAACTTTTTATTTCTTTCTCAATCAGCCTCTCTATTGGGCGTGCTCCCATTTCTTTGCTGTAACCCGTCTGTGCAAGGTAAGATTTTACTTCCTCCTCCACTGAGCAGCTTATGCCCTTTTGCATGAGTTGTTTTTTCATTTCCTGAACAAATTTATCTACAATATGTAGAATTACACCTGCATTTAAATCAGAGAAAGAAATAACCGCATCAAGACGATTACGAAATTTAGGGCTATAAACCTGTTCCATTGATTTTTCACCATCACTGATGTTAAAATCTTTATCTCCAAAGCCGATGGAGCTTTTACTGCGTTCAAATGCTCCAGCATTGGTTGTCATAATCAAAATTACACTGGAAAAATTAACTTTACGTCCGTAGGTATCTGTAACACAACCATAATCCATGATTTTTTAGCAATATGTTATAAATATCGTTGTGGGCTTTCTCGATCTGATCAAGAAGCACAACGCTATATTGACTATTAGATATGGATTCCGTTAGTAATCCGCCCTGGTCATAACCTACATATTCAGGAGGGGAACCAATCATTCTAGATATTGTATGAGATTCCTTATATTCAGACATGTCAAAGCGCACGCGATTCATACCCATACGTTTTTGCTAACTGTTTCGCAAGTTAAGTCTTACCTACACCAGTCGGACCTGCAAAAAGATAATTTGCTAAGGGTTCATCATAATTTCTCAGCCCAGATTTTGCAATTTTAATAGAATTAGCAAGAGATTCTATCGCTTGCTCTTGACCAAAAATTACATTCTCGAGGTTTTATTTTAGATATTTGATTCTTTGTATATCACCAAATTCAGACCCACAAGATACGTTTGTCATCTTAGTGATAGTATTCTTAATGTCTCTACTGTTTACAATTTTTCGTCTGTTTTTTGCAACTTACAATATGCTCCTGCTTCATCTATAACATCAACTGCTTTATCAGGTAATATTCGTCCACTAATATATTTATGCGAAAGTTCTACTGCAGACCTAATGGCATGTTTTGTATAATATATTCCATGGTACCCTTCTTAGTAGTGCTTTATACCGTTTAGTATCTTTATTGTATTGTATTTATTGTATTGAACAGATGACTCTTTTATATTAATTTTTTAAAACCTTCTTGCAAATGCTTTGTCCTTTTCAAAGCTATTGCTGTATTCTCTGTATGTAGTTGCACCTATGCAAAGCAATGTACCTCTTGCAAGTGCAGGTTTGAGTAAATTGCCAGCATCAAGGAAGCTACCACTTGTTGAACCTGCTCCAATGATAGTGTGTATTTCATCGATAAAATATAGCACCAGGTTTTGTCTCAATTGCTTTTATTATAGATTTTATTCTCTCTTCAAAGTCACCTCTTTAGCGTGTTCCTGCGAGGAGTGTGACCCTAAATCCAAAGCATAAATAATGCTGGACCTCAGGACACTCGGAACACTGCCTTCGACGATTTTCAATACCAGACCTTCAACTATTGTCGTTTTGCCGACGCCTGGATCCCCAAAATAAAGAGGGTTGTTTTTCCTGCGTCTTAATAAGATTTCTATAGTACGGTCTAATTCATAATCACGACCGATAACGTAATCTATTTTTTTACTTCTCGTATAATCATTTAAATTTCTGCAATAACTTTGCAGAATTTCCTCATCTTTTAATAATTCGCCTTTACTTACTGCAGTAGAAATTTTATTATTTTTTAGTAGTGTTGTTATTGAGGCCTAAATATTACTAAAAGTATTTATTTAATATATCTTTATTTTAAGATAATGCAATTAATTATAAACAAATA
>NZ_JAAXCS010000096.1:0-4801 GCF_013309895.1 Wolbachia endosymbiont of Atemnus politus
AGACGCCAGATATACTAAGTTTTTTTGTCGTTTAATCTGTACAGAGAAGATAAATAATTAGCTTCAGTCTTATTGTAAGAGGATTGAAGGGGGTTGTCAAGGGGTTTTTAGTTCTATTTCCTGAATGCTTCTGGTTTGACACACTTTACTAAATCCAAAAAAGTAGCCACAATGAAAAATTTACAAATTGAATTTAGTGTGCAATCAGCAAACAAGGGCGTTGATATCAGCTATTCTCTGCAGGATTGCAATATGGTATGACTACATACTCTTTACTGATTTGGCTAATATAATCAGCAGAGAGTTTTGTTTTGCACAAGATATTTACAGTAACATACTGCAATTATTTGGAATTATAGGGCTGGGTGCAATGGTAAGGCCATTTGGTGCATTCATATTTGGTCATGTTGGTGATAAGTATGGAAGGAGGATAGCACTAATAATTGCCGTCTTGCTAGTAATGATACCATCTAGTCTAGTTGCGTTTGTTCCAGGTTACAACCAAATAGGCATAGCTTCTACTATGTTGCTTATTGTGATTCATATAGCACAGGGAATTGCACTTGGCGGCGAACAAGGGAGTTCTGTTTATCTCATAGAGCATTTATCTAATAGAAAAGAGAGCTTAGGAATGTTTTTTGGAATGATGGGTTTTGGTCGTTCCATTGGTATACTACTTTCTGCGGTAATAATAATCATCTGCAAAAAAACTACTGATTTTAACGCTTGGAGTTGGAGATTGCCATTTATTTTCTCAGCTATTTTAGGATTAGTTAGTGTATACAGTGTATATACATTGGGAGAAACTCCAGCATATGAAGAAAATAGAAAACAAAGAAATTTATCTAATCTACCAATAATAGAACTTATAAAACACCACAAGAGAGCTCTTATACTTGCTATTTTAATAGCTATACCTGTTAATGTTGCTGTTGGGTTTACTGTATTTCTTCGAACAATTGCAAAAGAAATAGTATCGGTTGAGACGTATTTAATAACATATGTCAACGAAGTTGTGTTGATTATAACCAGTATACTGATGCCGATATCTTCAGTAGCATTTGGAATGTTGGCTGATAAAGTGGGGAAGGAGCGCACTGCAATCTTATTTATAGTAATTACAATGGTACTGTGTTGTCCTGTGTTGTCTGTTGCGTATTACTATAAAAATTACCTAATAATTACGTTGAGCATAATGGCTCTTTCTATAATAGAAAGAGGTATAGTTCCCATAGGAATAGTAACATCTGAACTCTTTCCTACCAATGTTAGATTTAGTGGAGTGAGTTTATCACGCAACATCTCTTTTGCTTTGCATGGGGGATTTACTCCTATGGTGTGTATTTGGTTTACTGTAACATTTCCTCAAGTAAACTTTGCAGCTGGGTTCTATATAGTCTTTTGCTTACTGGTCAGCCTGATAGCAATATTGCAAATAAAACCACAAGATAAAAAAATGTGACTGGTCTTAGTTTTCTCTTAAATTTATACCGCAACCCAAATTAGGTTCTTAGTTTCTCGAAAAAATCTTTTAACAAAAAAGAGCATTCTGTTTCTAATATTCCACCATAAACTTCGGGTATATGGCTGCAAAATTGAAATATTCTAGCGCCGTTTTCAATCCCTCCACCTTTTTGGTTGTAAGCTCCAAAGTATAATTGCTTGATTCTAGCAAAGGAAATGGCCTGGGCGCACATAGGACAAGGTTCTAATGTTATGTACATATCAGCATCACAAAGTGTTGTGGTCGAGAGCAATTTGCATGCTCGTCTGATTGCTAACATCTCCGCATGAGCAGTTGGGTCATTGGACATATTGTGGGCAGAGGAGATGATATTGTTTCCACTTGCTATTACAGCGCCTATTGGCACTTCATCATTTTTCTGAGCGAGTTTTGCTTGCTCTATAGCAAGCTCCATATATTGATACTTGAACATCAAGCACTTATTTTTTGCCAATTGCTGCTTTAATAAACGATACAAAAAGAGGATGAGGAGAAAACGGCTTTGATTTAAATTCTGGATGAAATTGCACACCGATAAACCATGGGTGATTTTCTAACTCCACTGCTTCTATACACGTTCCATCTTCTGACACGCTACTGCATATCAGGCCATTCTTTTCTAAATCATCTTTATAATTTGAGTTAATTATGTATCTATGTCTGTGTCTTTCCGAGATAGTGATATCACCATACGCACCTGCCATTTTGGAATTTGGGCTTATATTACATTTATATGCCCCAAGTCTCATGGTTCCACCAAGATCAACATTCTTATCACCAGCTAGCTTAATGATCGGATGTCTGCAAGTACAAAATTCTTCAGAGTGTACATCTTCAAGCTTAATAACATTGCGAGCAAATTCAATAACCGCAAGCTGCATACCAAGGCATATTCCTAAAAATGGAATATTGTGCGTGCGAGCGTAACTTATTGCCGATATTTTACCCTCTACCCCATCATCACCAAATCCCCCAGGAACGAGGATTGCATGAGAACTTCGCAGTTTTTCTCCTATAAACTTTTCACTTATAGGTTTTTCATCATTCTCTCTTGAATTGACCCAATTTATCTTTACTTTGACTTTATTACTAATTGCACCGTGGTTTAATGCTTCAATTAGTGATTTATATGCATCAGGAAATTCAGTGTATTTTCCTATTATAGACACAGCAACTTCCTGTGTTGGATGTCTCATAGAACGTACTATTTGATCCCACTCAGTTAGGCTTGGTTTTGGCTTGTTTAAGTGAAAATGTTCCAAAATTTGTGTGCCAAGTCCACATTGATTATATAGGACCGGTAGCTCATATATATGGCTCACATCGGGAGCAGGTATTACATTAGATAAAGAAACATTACAAAGGTTGGCTATTTTTCTTCTCTGATTATCAGAAACTTCCTTCTCACTACGACATAATATAATATCTGGTTGTAACCCTGCGAAATTCAACTCTCGCACTGAATGTTGTGTTGGTTTTGTCTTTGATTCTTGCGCTGCAGTAAGGTATGGTATTAAAGTTAAGTGGATGAGGATAACTCTTTGTTTTCCCAATTTGTAGTTAACTTGACGTATAGTTTCCAAAAACGGTTGGCTCTCAATATCACCTACAGTCCCACCAATTTCAGATATTATAAAATCTAAACCTTCCGTGCCATTAAAAATAAACGACTTGATTAAGTCTGTTACATGAGGAATAACTTGTACAGTTTTGCCTAGGTAATCACCGCGCCTCTCTTTTTTTAATAACTCATGATATACCTTGCCAGTTGTTATATTGTCGTCTTTGGTTGCTTTAATTCCAGTAAAACGCTCGTAATGCCCAAGGTCTAAATCAGTTTCGGCACCATCTTCAGTGACAAATACTTCCCCGTGTTGAGTTGGGCTCATTGTTCCAGGATCGATATTTAGATATGGATCAAGTTTTCTGATGCGAACCTTAAAGTTGTGAGCTTGAAGAAGCGCGCCTACACTTGAAGCAACTAAGCCCTTGCCAAGTGATGAAACAACCCCACCTGTTACAAAGATAAATTTAGCTTCCTTCATTAATTTTCAAAAGGAACAGAAGTAGATTCGTTTTCTCGTTTTTTTTCTGACATAATTTTCTCTGCAATTGACTTCTTATGTACATCTTTTGAACATAATCCTGATAATAACAATGTATTTATAATAAATAACCCGGCAACTATAGCCGTTGTTTTGCTAAGCGGGTTTGCGGAAGATTTCACTGGGATCATTGAATTAAGTCCCTGTTGTGAATTGTTAAAGCTACTTAGTGAGCTACTTCCAGGTGGCTGCAAAAGGACTAAAATTACTAGAACAATAACTAATATTATTTGGAGTACACTTAATATTGCTACTGACATTATAAGTAGGGCTGAAAATAAGAATTTTAGAAACGCAAAGTACGTAAGTCAAGTGTTTTAGTAGCTTAACTATTTAGATCTATCACAAAAACCTGAAAATATGATCTTTAGCGTTACTCGCTAAAATGACAAAGAGATTATTAAATATTTTACTCAAAGATCTAATTTCTTATTATAAGAGATGAGCAATTTATTAATAGTGAAAGATTACAAAAAGGGGCACAGAAAGCGCCTAAGAGAGAAAATTATTTCAGATAACGGGCAATCACTACTCGACTATGAGGTTTTAGAGCACATTTTGTACTCAGCATACAGTAGGATTGATGTCAAGCCAGTAGCAAAGAGTTTGATAGAAAATTTTGGCAGTTTAAGTAAAGTTTTCAATGCCGATCTAGAAGCACTACAAAACATTGATAAAGTTAACAAAGCAGCTATATCTGCCATCTTTTGTGTGAAACAAGCTTTTGTTCGTTCTGCAAGAGAAGAAATAAAAGACCTACCTATAATCAATAACTGGGAAAAACTGCTTGATTATCTGAGAATAAGTATAGGAAGTCTCAATAAAGAAAATTTTCGTGTCATCTATATGAATAAAAAGTATCGTCTAATAGCGGAAGATCTACAAAATATTGGTACAATAGATCAAACACCTCTTTATGTTAGAGAAATCATCAAGCGCGCTCTTTTGATCGGCTCAACGTCCATTGTAATATCTCACAACCATCCAAGCGGAGATATACAGCCTTCAAGTGGCGATGTATCTCTCACTAGACAACTCGCAGAAGCTTGTAAAAGTGTAGGAATAGAATTAATAGACCACATTATTATTACATTTAACAGCTATTTTAGCTTCAAGGAAAATAGGTTGTTATGAAAGCTTTCGACGATTTGAAAGAAGGGAGACGGGTTAAAAAACCCCTTGACAACCCCCG
>NZ_JAAXCS010000097.1:0-4659 GCF_013309895.1 Wolbachia endosymbiont of Atemnus politus
CTTTGAAGGTCTAATGTACAAAATTTCATCAAGATCGGAATAAAACTGTAGATTTGTATGCAATACAAACAGATACAGAAACGAAATTTCAATTTTATATAAATACATGGCGATGCCCGGTGTTTGGGTAAATTGCCCAATATTTTAAAACTTCAAAAAAAAAAATAATGCCCCTAAACCTTTATCCCTCCCATGGTAAATTATAAAGTAATCCAAAATAAAAAATAAAATTGAAATAAAGCCAGATTTCAACAAAATTGAGGGCCATTGGTTTGCTATAAAAAACAGAGCAAGGAAAAATATTCCTCTATTTAAATTTTTTCGTCATGCTGTTGATTCCTCCTTCCTATGACCTATTCGGACTATTATGAGAAATGCTATAACACCAAAAGTGGAAACAAAGTTAATAGTAAAGTAAGTGCAAAGCCTTTCATACTGAATATTTAAGCTCAATTGCGTTATAAATCTATTAAAACTGATCAAATTTTCTGTTTACAATCTATTATGTCAACTAGAAGTGCCTCATAAATCTAATTGCCCTACTGGATGTATTTTCGTATTAGAAAACATCCTATTAGCAAAATTGTGAGTGGAATAAACCACAAAACATAAGTGCTAGATCTTACAGGTGGGATGATTATAATTGAATCTCCATAAGAATTTTTTAGCTCTGAAATTATTTGCTTGTCAGTATATCCATCACTTATTTCTCTACGAATCGTTTTGCGCATATCATATGCAATTTGAGATTCGGATTCAGATAGTGACTCACCGGAACATATTGGGCACTTTATTATTTCAAATAAATTAGTTGCTCGCTTTTCCATGCTTTTGTCTCTGAGCTTATCATCCAAAGTAAAAGCGTTTATGCTTGAGTGGAATATTAATATGAAAAGTAAGCTAACTACTGTTTTCATTCTTAGCTAGTTGAGTGATTTTATCTAGTTGATTCATAAAATCAGTAGTGGATAACTTTCCAATAAAGCTTGACCCCACATCATCGTCATACTTTATTGAAAACTGAATGCTATCATCAGTTGTTTTTTCCGATAAGGAAGACATTAATTTTTCAAACGCATTTGAAGTTTTTGAGTCACCAGTCATAAACGAGATTAATTTTTTATAATTTGATATAGCCACGTTAATTTTGTCTTTAAATGAATATGTAACTAAGTTGTAATTATTTACCTCACCATCTGCAGTAAGAGAAAAATTATTACTCTGAATTAAAAATTTTTCTATGTTGAAATTAATTCTGGAAGCTGAGATGTGATTTATAAACTCGTAATCAAATTTAGTGTCGATACTAAGGTAACTTTTAGGACTTGCAGTATTTTTAAACCGATAAGTATAAAAATCAAATCCTAGCTTAGCATTTCCATTTAGCTCTTTATTGAGGTGAAATTGAACGTAATTATTTTTACCATTCACTTCGGTTGTAACACTTTGCTGATTTTCTGAAACATCACATTGTAATCCATAATCTTCGTAACGAAGTGTGTCTATATAGTCTACCATAGTGCTATCTCTGTCAAACCTTAGCGAAGATGGTAAATCGTTGAGTTTGATAACGAAGTGGTTGTTATCGTTCGTATAGCATTTTATGTTCTTTTTTTCACCATCATGAATAACAATATTGACTTCATTGCTTGGTGTATAGATATATACTGATTTATCGAATAATCTATTTTTTATCACTAAAGCTTTGGATGAGATGGTCAATTGCTCATTGGAGAATTTTGGGTTTGTTACGTGGAAAATGAGGCTAGAAGGAAATCCGCTAAAGTCATATGAAATATCGAACTTCTCGTCGTTAATGTATAGTATTGTTTCAGCTAAAAGATTTTTTGTCTTACATGCAGAAAAATACCAAAAACCACTGTACGCTACAGGAATAAACAGAAGTAAAGAAATGATAATATAGACAAAAACCTTACGCACTGTTCCCTTGTTTATCCAATGATATATTTCTTGTACTCTTTGGTATTGTTACACATAAGCCATCGATATCTTTTGTGATTTTTATTTGGCATCCAAGCCTTGATGTCTCTGTTAAGCCAAAAGCTAGGTCTAACATATCATTTTCCTCATCAGATATGGGATTATGTGTTTCCACAGCATCATAAAATTCTGGATCAACAATTACGTGGCATGTAGAGCAAGCAAGAGAGCCTTCACATGCACCTTCAAGCAGATCTGGGTCACTTCTGTGAGCTAAATTAAGCAGAGTTTCTCCTTCTGCAGCTTCATAGCTTTTCTTACTTCCATCAGGTAAAATAAAAGTGACGGACGGCATATTATCTTCCTATTAAAATCCTTACTAATTTTTTCGTATTCTACAGGTAATAATTAATATTTGCAAACTCTTTAGGTTAAGCTTATTAACAATTTATATAACACCTTTTCAAAGCAAATAATGCGACTAAACAAATACAAAAATCAAAATGTTGCAATTTTTGGTCTTGGTAAAACTGGTTTATCCGTCATTCGTGCTCTAATAAAGAGTAGGGCAAGAATATATGCATGGGATGACGATGAAGAACAAATAGCAAACGTGAAAATGATGTATGGGGAGTGTAATTTCATTCATCCTAAGGAATACAATTGGCATGAGATAAGAACACTGATTTTAAGTCCTGGGGTACCAATTTCATATCCAAAACCGCATTGGATGGTAAAACTTGCAAGAAGCTTTGACTGCAAAATAAAGTCGGATATTGAACTATTTCTTGAAGTTAAAACTATAAGCCAGAAGGTAATAGGCATCACAGGAACAAATGGCAAATCAACTACTACATCACTAATAGGGCACATATTAAAATCTTCGGGGAAAAAAGTAGCTATTGGTGGAAACTTGGGTGTTCCTGTTTTGGATCTAGGAAAAGATGTAGAAATTTATGTTATCGAGCTCTCCTCTTTTCAACTGGAGCTAATGAATGAAATTAATGTGAACATTGCAATATTACTAAACATTACGCCAGACCACATAGACAGACATGGAAGTATGAAGAATTATATAGCAACTAAATCAAAGCTGATAAACGGTAGTGAGACTGCCGTGATAGGATGTGATAATGAGATTACTGCTGAAATATTTGACAAATTCACTGGGAACAAGGTTCCAATTTCAGGAACATACCTCCCGGTGTCATTCCAGCGCGTGACGCTGGAATCCAGAAAAGAAAAACCATTGTCAGTTACTCAAATGATAGAGGGCAGTACAAGAGGTCTAATATCATTGATAGGTAATAATTTGCTTGACTATAGTGAACAGATTACTGGTATAGAACAAAATTATCTGGATCCCAGTGTCAAGCACTGGGATGACAACGGCGATCTAAGTAACGCGAAAATAAATATAATATCCAACGCAGAAAACATAGCAGCCGCATATGCCGTATGTAATCTGTTTAAAGTAGGTAGCAACACTATTATCGATGGAATCAAATCCTTTCCAGGTTTAAAGCACAGAAATGAGCTACTTGGCAGAATAGAAAATGTGCTTTTTGTGAACGATAGCAAAGCAACTAATGCCAAGTCGAGCAAAAAGGCGATTTTGTCTTATAAAAATATATATTGGATCGTTGGTGGGAGAAGTAAAGAAGGTGGCATAGAGTCACTAAGTAAGCATTTTACAAGAATAAGAAAAGCTTTTCTTATTGGAGAGTCAACCGAAGCTTTTGCAAACGTTATGAAGAATAAAGTAGATTATGTTAGGTGCTGTAATCTAGAAAACGCATTTAAACTAGCTTTCAAAGAGGCCATAAATAGCAAAGAAGAAATAACGGTATTACTTTCTCCTGCATGTGCTTCTTTTGATCAGTGGAAAAATTTTGAAGAACGCGGCAAAGCATTTTGCAGGATGTTTGAAAATCTCAGGTATAATCACATGTGCTGTTTAGTATAATGTTGTATGGAACAAGATGAAATAAAATTAATAGTAGATGAACTGATTAGGGTTATTCCATTTGAAGGAATAAGTGATGCAACCTTATTGAAAGTGTGCACAGATCTTAATCTAGCCAATAGCTTTTGCAAATTTCAAAATGGAATATATAGTGCTTTGGAGCATATAACAGAGGATTTGAATATTTCAATGGAAGCTGAACTAAGAAATTCCAATTTAGAAGATATGAAAGTGCGAGAGCGAGTAAAGTTAGCTGTTCAAATACGCCTATCAAACTACGCTAAGTTACCAAATTACAGGGAGTTTCTAAAAAATGTTTTATTATTCTCTGTATCACCAAAAAATACATACTTTTCTAGTAAACTCTTGTACAGAACTGTTAGCGTAATTTGGTATGGCATTTACGATCAATCAACAGATTTTAATTACTATACAAAACGGGCAATATTAGCTGGAGTATATTTAAGCACAATGCTCTTTTTCATTAATGACTATTCAGAAGATTTTGCAGATACTCTATCATTTCTGGACAAACGTATTAATAATGTCATGACATTTCAAAAGTTCAAAGCTCGCTTACAAGGAATCATAAGAAATTCCTTGTAAGCTTTTCATCGCACTAGCTACTCATACTATAGATCTTTCCATAATAGTTCAAAAGAGGTAAGATAAGGACTTATATAGTACTTTCAAACACGAATTCTGGTTTAGATTTTAGGTAAATTATTAGACCTCTTTCGAAACTCATTTTA